>CAIOHM010000313.1 GCA_903858055.1 uncultured delta proteobacterium | reverse complement strand
GTGGCTCGCGCCATCGACGCCGAGATGAAGCGCACCGGTGCCGACTGCGTCTTCCTCGACATCTCGCACAAGCCAGCAGATCACATTCGTGAGCATTTTCCAGGCATTCACGCGCAGTGCCTCGCGTTTGGAATCGACATCACGAAGGACCGCATCCCCGTGGTGCCCGCGGCCCACTACATGTGCGGCGGCGTCTCGACGGACCTCGACGGTCGCACGACGATCCCGCGCCTCTGGGCCATCGGTGAGTGCGCGCACACGGGGCTCCACGGCGCCAACCGCCTCGCGTCGAACTCGCTCCTCGAGGGCGTCGTCTTCGCTCACCGCTGCGCCCAGGCGCTCGCGACCGAACCTCGCAAAGAGGCGACGCGCGAGGTGCCCGATTGGGACGCCTCCGGGGCCGTGTCGAGCTCCGAGCAGGTCATCGTCACCCACGACTGGGACGAGCTCCGGCGCACCATGTGGAACTACGTCGGCATCGTGCGCTCCGATCAACGCCTGCGTCGCGCGGCGCGCCGCATTGCGCTCCTCCAAGAGGAGATCAACGAGTATTACTGGAAATATACGATTAGCCGAGACCTCCTCGAGCTCCGCAACATCGCGACCGTGGCGCAGCTCATCGTCGAGTGCGCCCTCGCGCGGAAAGAGAGCCGCGGCCTCCACACGACGCTCGACTACCCGGAGCCGAGCCCCCGCTTCGCGCGCGACACCATCGTGCAGCGTGGAGTCCCTGCGCACCTGAGCGACCGGTCGCAAACATGATGCCCCTCCGTGAGTCGTCGCGTCCGCCGCGGACCTCGGTGCGCTTTTCGCCTACGGGCGCCGCGGGTTGGTCCCTCGCGATGGTGCTCGTGCAAGGCATCGCCGGGGGTCTCGTGAGGCCCGAGCGCTCCACGGGGCCGATCGATTTCGTCTCCTTCGGCGTCATCGCGCTCGTCGCGCTGCTCGCGGTGCTCTTCGGCGTCGTGCGCGTCCATGGCCCCGACGCGTCGCTGCGCGAGGTCTTGGGCGTCGACGAGTCCCCGCTCGCGTTTCCCCCTGCCGTGGCGCCGCGCGCGGTGCTCCTGCATCGCCTCGGCGTCGTCAGCGCTTGCCTCGTCGCCGGCGTCGCGCTCGTGGTCCTCGACGCCGCGTTCGACGAGGCGTTCATGGCGCGTGACGCGAGCTTCCGTGAGGCGATCGAACACATTCGCGAACTGCTCGAAGCGCCGACGCTCCGCGCGCGGGTGGTGCGTGTCCTCGCGCTCGGGGTCGCGCAGCCCCTTGCCGAGCTCGCGTTCTACTTCGGCATCGTCTTCGGTGGCCTCCGGCGTCCGCGGAGCCGCCTCCTTGCGGGCGGCATGGGCCTGCTCTTCTTCGCGCTCCACGCGAGCGACCTGCGTGCACTGCCGCTGCGCGTGCTTCTCGGCGCCACGCTCCTCGCCGGTCGCATGGCCACGGGCACCATCGTCGCCTCCGCGGTGGCGACGGTCACCTTCAGCGCGATCGAAGTCGCGCAGATCGGCCGCAGCGCGCCGCTGGTCGGCGGAAGTGTTGCGCTCTGGGGCATGGTATTTTCGGCGGCGCTCGCCGCGCTCGTCTTCTTGGCGCGGCTCGCGGCGCGCTGGCGCCTCGGCGAGTTCGCCGATCGTCTCGACCTGCGCGCGTGAGCATCGGGGCGCGCGCCGGGAATGGCGCGCTGCGGCAGAGGGTTTTCCTTCGCATCGCGCGCTTCGTCGAGTAGCGCAGCCGTCACCTAACGAGAGGCGTGAAATGGCCCGCTGGGAATTCAAGTTGCCGGAAATCGGCGAAGCCGTGTCGGAGGGCGAGCTCGTTGGATGGCTCGTCGAAATCGGTCAGACCGTCTCGGAAGACCAAGCGATCTGCGAGCTCATGACCGACAAGGCGACGGTCACCGTGACCGTGCCGCGTGGTGGCGTGATCGTCGAGCGTCGCGGCAAGGTCGGCGAGCTCGTGAAGGTGCACGAGCCCATCGTGGTCCTCGACCTCGACGGCGCGGGCGCTCCCGTGGCGACCGCCGAGGCTCCAAAGGTCGCGAACGGCTTGGGCAGCGCAGCGGCCCCGGTTGCGGCGTCCCCGGCTCCGGCTCCCAAAGCGGTGCCCGTCGCGGCACCCGCGGCGGCTCCGGCCCCGAGCGGCTACTTCAACGAGAAGCCCCTCGCGACGCCGGCGACGCGCAAGGTCGCCCGTGATCTCGGGGTCGACTTGCGCACCGTCGCGCCGAGCGGCGAAGCGGGCCGTGTGACCCGCACCGACGTCGAGGCTTTCGCGGCACGTGGTCCTGCGGCGGCCCCGGCGGCCTCGAGCGAGCCCTCTCCAACGCCCGTGCGTGCCCCCGTCGCGCGCCGTGGCGATCGCCGCGTGCCGTTCGTCGGCGTGCGCCGCAAGATCGCCCAGAAAATGCAGCAGTCGAAGAACACGGCTGCGCACTTCACGTTCGTCGAAGAGTGCGACGCGACGGCGCTCATGGCCTTGCGCCAAAAGCTGCGTCCCGTCGCGGAGAAGCAGGGCGTGAAGCTCACGTTCCTCCCGTTCGTCGTGAAGGCGGTCGTCGCGGCGCTCAAGCGCGCGCCGATCCTCAACTCGTCCCTCGACGAGACGACCAACGAGCTCGTCTACAAGGAGAACTACGACATCGGCATCGCGGCC
>CAIOHM010000312.1 GCA_903858055.1 uncultured delta proteobacterium | reverse complement strand
GGCGTATTCCCGCGGCCCAGCTCGTGCCCGCGATTGCGGCGGCGCCCGCTTCGCGGAGGATTTCCCGAATTTCACCGGACCTGCTAGAGCCGACCCCCATGGCGGATGGTTCGTTCTCGGCTGCTTCTCGTGGTGAGGTTTCCTCTGGGAAACCCCGCGTGAAAGAGCTCGTGCGCATGCTCCGCCCCCATCAGTGGGTGAAGAACCTCTTCGTGCTCGCGCCCATGTTCTTCCACCGCGACGTGGTCCTGGCGACCTCCGCTGGCCCGGCGCTCAACCTCGCCGTAACGGGCCGTGCGCTCGCCGCCACGTTCGTGTTCTGCCTCCTCGCGGGCGCGGTCTACACGATGAACGATCTCGTCGACGTCGACGCGGATCGCGTGCACCCGGTGAAGCGCAACCGCCCGATCGCTTCCGGTGCCGTGCCCGAGTCCATGGCCAAGCTCGTCGCGGCGGTGCTCGTCGTCGTGGCGCTCAGCGGCGCCGCGCTCCTCTCGACCGGCGTGGCCCTCGCGGCCTCGCTCTACTTCGCGCAGAACCTCGCCTACTCGTTCAAGCTGAAGCACGTGCCCTTCGTGGACGTCTCCCTCATCTCGCTCGGCTTCGTGCTGCGCGTGCTCGCGGGCGGCTACGCGACCGAGGTGCACGTGAGCGTGTACATGATCGCCTGCACGGGCCTCCTCGCGCTCTTCCTCGGCTTCGGAAAGCGCCGCCACGAAATCAGCACCGCCAACGCGGCCAAGCAGCGCGCGGCCCTCGAGCGCTACTCGCCCAAGGCCCTCGACGCCGCCCTCGCGGTGACGGGCCTCGCGACCGCCGCGTGCTACGTCGCCTACACGATGGACGCCGCCACGCGCGCGTTCTTCCAGTCGGACTCGCTCTGGCTCACGGCGCCCTTCGTGCTCTTCGGCATCTTCCGCTTCCTGCACCTCGTGGGCGGTGAGAGCGAAGGCGGCGAGCAAAAGCGCGCAGATTCGCCCACGGAAGAGATGCTCAAAGACGTGCCTTTCGTCTTGAACCTCGTGCTGTGGGTCGTGGCGGTCGTGGCGATCGTCTACCGCCTTCGCCCGTCGGTCTGAGCTCGCGCGGGCGCGCCATGGCAGCTGCGAAAGGCCCCGCGACCGAGAGCCCCTTCGCTCGCCCCGGAGCGATCGTCGATCTCGGCCTCACGCTGCCCGTCTTCTTGCTCTACCACGCGGGCGTCGTCTTCCTCGGCGTGCGCAACGGCTCGGATCTCGTCACCGAGGCGCTGCTGCGGCTCGCCGACGGTGATACGCGAACCTACCTCGGTCTTACGGCCGCGATCGGCGTGACGTTCATCGGCGCCTACGCCACGGTCGGACGCGGCGAGGTCTTCGCGCCGAAGAAATTCATCGCGGTGCTCGTGGAGGCCATCGTCTACGCCGTGGCGATGAAGTTCGCGGTCACGTGGGCCGTGGGCCGCCTCTTCGCGGGCCATGTCGCGACCGGACGCGAGGCCGCGGTCGGGGTCGTCATGTCGCTCGGCGCGGGCTTCTACGAGGAGCTCGCCTACCGCGTGCTCCTCTTCGGGCTCGGCGCGAAGGCGCTCGTGCTCGCGTTCACCGCCGACCGGCTCGCGCTCGTGGGGGCGAACGACGGGCTCACCTGGCGCGGCGGCCTCGTGACGTTCGCGTGGGCGGTGGCTTCGGCCGCGCTCTTCAGCGGCGCGCACTACGTCGGTCCGCTGGCCGACGTGTTCAAGCCCGACACCTTCGTCTTCCGCGCGCTCCTCGGCCTCGCGCTCACGCTGGTGTTTGCCACGCGAGGCTTCGCCGCGGCCGTGTGGACGCACCTCGTCTACGACGTGTGGGTGCTCGTCCTCGACCGCTGAGCGCCGCGCTACTTCTCGTCGAGGCGCGCGATGCGATGGCCGCTCGGCAGGCCACCCTCCGCGAGCTCCCGCTGCATGCGCTGAAGCCACCAGTTCAGGGGGCCGTCTTCCGGGCACGCCTCCGCGAGCTCGCCGACGACGGTGAGCGCCTCCACGAGCTCGTCTTGCGTGTAGTGTGCAAGCGCTCGCGCGAGAGACGGGATGGATGCGCGCTTGGCCTCGCGGAGCTCGCGCTTCGTGCCGCTCGAATTCCTCTCCGCCCTCGGCCACGCGGACGTGACGACCGCGAAGCTCGGCGACGTATCGGACGACGTTGTGCTGCTTTTTGCGGGGGCGGCCATCCTTGATCAAGCGCACACGCTGGCATGGGCGTGTCGCGCGGTGCGCGCGCGCATGGAGTCGGCTAGGCTGAACGCCAGCGCCATGGCCGAGATCGAGACTCGCATCACCACGAACCCGAGCCAGTGCGGAGGAAGGCCCTGCGTGCGCGGCATGCGCATCCGCGTCTGCGATGTGCTGGATCTCCTCGCCGCGGGTCTGACCGTCGAGCAGGTGATCGAGGAGCTCCCCGACCTGGAGCGCGACGACGTGCTTGCGTGCCTGCGTTTTGCGAGCCGCAGCGTGAATCACGCCATTCTCGCCGCATGAAGGTCTGGGTCGACGCGCAGCTGTCCCCGGCCATTGCCCGTTGTTTGCAAGACGAGCTCGGCACCGACGCAAGCGCGCTGCGCGACCTCGGACTTCGTGACGCCGAGGACGAAGAGATCTTCCAGGCGGCAAGGAACGCCTCGGCGGTCGTGATGACGAAGGACTCGGACTTCGTGTCCCTCGTCGAGCGCTTCGGTCCGCCGCCGCAAATCGTCTGGGTGCGCTGAGGGAATACCTCGAACGCCAACCTGCGCGCGGTGCTCTTGAAGACCTGGGCGGTGGCCATCACGCACCTCGCGGCGGGCGACGCGCTCGTCGAGATTCGCGGCTGACGGGCTCACCACGCCGGTCGAGCCGTCCTTCCAGGCGTCCGCCGATTCGCGCCCGGCTCGCGCCGCCCGCAGCCCCCGCTGGGCTCGCCCGCCGGATGCGACTAAGGAGCGCCCATGTCCTCCGCGCCCTTTCGGTCCCAGTACCTCACCTTTGCCGAGGTCGAGGCGCAGCTCCAAGCCTGGGCGGCCTCGCACGCCGATGTGTGTAAGCTGCACGTGATTGGTCACTCGCTCGAGGGGCGGCCGCTCTACGTCCTTTCGATTGGAGACGAGCACGCGCCCGCCGTGTGGGTCGACGCGAACATGCACGCGACCGAGGTCTCGGGCACCAACGTGGCGCTCGGCCTCGCGGAGGCGTTCCTCGCGCTGCGCCGCGGCGAGAGCCCGACCGCCTTTGGCCTCGCGGAGACTTTGGCCGCGCGCCTTCGCACCGTGAGCGCCTTCATCATGCCGCGCATGTCTCCGGACGGTGCCGAGGCGGTCTTGAGCACGAGCCGCTACGTGCGCTCGGTGCCGCGCCACCCGGACCCGAGCGGTCTCGCGGCGCGCTGGGTCGCCCACGACGTGAACGACGACGGCCGCGCGCTCCTCATGCGGCGCGAGGACCCCTGCGGGGAGTTCGTCGCGCTCGCGGAGGCGCCGCACGTGCTCGTGCCGCGAAAGCTCGAAGACCCGGGCCCGTATTACGCCGTATATCCAGAAGGCAGCATCGAGAACTTCGACGGGCACACGATTCCCGAGCCGCACTTCCTCACCGACAACCGCACGGACCTGAACCGC
>CAIOHM010000311.1 GCA_903858055.1 uncultured delta proteobacterium | reverse complement strand
CGATCGCTCGTTGGCGTCGCCGCGGCCGATTCGTACTGGCCCGCCGTGCACGTCGTGAGGCTCGTGCACGCGCGATCGCTCGTTGGCGTCGCGGCCACCGACTCGTATTGGCCCGCGGTGCACGTCGTCAGGTTCGTGCACACGCGATCGCTCGTCGCCGTCGCCGCCACCGATTGGTACTGGCTCGCCGTGCACGTCGTCAGGTTCGCGCACACGCGGTCCGTCGTCGAACCGGCCGCCAACGTCTCGTATTGGCCGGCCGTGCACGCGGTCAGCGCGGTGCAGGTGCCGGTCGCGCGGAGGCAGTACTGCCCGGCCGTGCAATCGCTGGCTTCCCAGCACGTGCCCGCCGCAATGCACACGCCGCTCGTCGGGGTGCATTGGCCGGATTGACAGAGCGTGGCGCCATTCGCCAGGGTGCAGCCCGACTCGCCGTCATCCAACCCACACGCGCCGTCGGCGCCGCACGCGTTGACGACGCACTCGTTCGCGTTGGAGCAGCTCGTGTTGTTTGCGCCGGCGCACGTGTTCGTCGTCCCGTTGCACGCGCCGCTTGCACATACGGCCGCCGCGGTGCCGGCCGAGCACGTCCCGTTGTGGAGGCCGTCGTTTGGTATCGCCTCGCCGTTCGCCTTGTCCGCCGTGCATAGCCCAGCGTTGAGGTTGCAGTGCTGGCTTGCGGGGCACTGGTTGTCCGCCGAGCAGGTGAACGGATCGTTCGTGAGCGCGAAGGTCGCCGCGGTTCCCGCCGTGGGCGTCGTCGCCGTCACCACGACCGACCCGGCTTGCGCATTCGCAGTCGCCGTTACGCTTGCGATCCCGCTCGAGTTCGTCGTGGCCGAGGTGCTCGAAAGTGCGACGGATGCGCCCGTGGAGGGCGGCGAGAACGTGACGACGACGCCGACGACCGGGGCGCCGTTGTCGTCGACGACGAGCGCCTCGAGGGGCTGGGCATACGCCGTGGAAACCGTCGCCGTTTGCGGGGCCCCTGCGTTCGGAGTGATCGTGTTGCCGCCGTCGTTCGAGAGCGCGAACGAGACGGTCCCAGCGACACCCGCAACGCTCGCGCTGACCGCATATTGGCCGGGCGTCGCCGTCGCCGTCGCGACCACGGAAGCCTGACCGAGCGCGTCGGTCGTGGCGGTCGACGCGGAGAGCGTCGCCGTTGCACCGCTCGCGGGGGCGGAGAAGCTCACGGTGACGTTCGGAATCGCGTTGCCCGCGGCATCCGCGACCGCGACCACGAGCGCGGCGCCGAAGGCCGCGCTAAGCGGCGTCACCTGCGGCGTGCCGCTGACGAGGTACAAGGCCGCTGGAGACGACGAGACGTTTTGCAGCGAAAAACTCACTGTCGACGCGACGCCCAGGGTGCCCGCCGAGACCGTGTAGCTTCCCGTCGTGAGGTTTGCGGTAACCGTGATGCTGGCCTGACCGTCGCTGTTCGTTGTCGCCGTCGCGCTCGAGAGACTTGCTGTGGCTCCGGAGGACGGCGCGATATAGGAAACCGTTGCGCTCGGAACCGGGTTCCCCGCCGCGTCCGTGACCACGACCATGAGGGAGGTGCCGAACGCCGTGCTCACGACGGCGCTCTGCGGGTCCGTGACGTTGCCACCCTGCACGTACGTGATGTTCGCCGCGGGTCCGACGTTCGTGAGCCCGAAGGTCGCTGAGAGTGTGCCGCTGCCGCCGTTGCTCGTGGAGGCCGTGACGACGTAGCTGCCCGCCGTCGCGTTCGCCGTGACGGTGATGGTCGCGATGCCCGCGCTGTTCGTGGTCGCGCTCGTCGCAGAGCGCGTGGCAGAGGCGCCCGACGCTGGAACCGCAAACGAAACGCTGCGACCCGAGAGCGGGATCCCGTTCGCGTCGGTCACGAGCGCTTGGAGCGAGGTGCCGAACGCCGTGCTCGTGCGCGTGCGCTGAGCGTCGCCACGGTACGCGTAGATGTACGCAGGTGCGCCGGCGGAGGGAGCTGCGGCGAAGGTCGCGGTGACGTTCTTCGCTGCGCTCATGGTCACGTTGCACGTGGGGCTCGTGCCGCTACAGTCCCCGCTCCAGCCCGTGAATGTGGCTCCACCTGCGTTCGGAGTCGCCGTGAGCACCACCGTGCTGCCGTCCGCGTAAGACTTCGCGCACGTGCTCCCGCAGCTGATGCCTCCGGTGCTGCTGGTGACCGTGCCGCTCGAGGTGCTCCCCGCCTTGCTCACCGTGAGCGTTCGCGGCACCCCGATCGGGATCATCAGCGTGACGCTGTTGTTCGCGAGGTTCGAGTCGGGAGAGCCGGTTGCGGCGCCGACGGTCGCTGGGACCTGAATCGAGCCGCTCCCGCTGCCCGCGACGACGTCCGCCGTGACCGTGAACGTCGCTTCGGCCGTGGAACCCGAGGAGTAGGTGGTTCTCGGACGGACGGCGATGTTCCCGGTCTGGTTCGAATAGGTCTGCTTCTTCGAAGGGCCGTCGCAGTAGGCGGTACCGGAGCCCGCCGTCGCGGAGCAGCTCCAGCGCACGTTCGTCAGCTGCGGCGGGAAGGTCATCGTGAACGACGGCGCGTTCGACCGGCTCATCGTCGTGTAGGGGCCGCTGTTCCTCACCTTGACGGTGAACGAGACGCTCGTTTGGCCCCAGTTCACGGAGGCGGGCGAAGACGAGGCAAAGACCGACATGTCCGTGTAGTTCGTCGTCGAGGCCGTGACCGCTGTCGTCACGCGCGGCCCGCCGAGGCGGAGAGCGTTCGAAGCACCGATCGCGTAGTTGCCGTTGACAATCGACCCCGTAGCGCCGCCGTTCGCGGCCACGGTCACGGTGAACGAGCCCGCAGCACCGGGAGCCAACGTACCGAGCGCGCACGTGAGCGTGCCCGCCGCGCCCGCTGAAACGCCCGTGCAGCTCGACCCCGTGTTCGACCGATACGTCGTCTGCGGCGGCGTCGCGAAGTCGAGGCTCGTGCCTACGGTCGAGGTCGTCCCGCCGTTTCGGTAGTACACCGTATATACAATGTCACCACCCGCGCTGACGCTCTGCGGACCTGTCGCCCAGGTCATCAGGCCGGGCACCTGCGGCCCCAGGCCGTCAACGTACACGCGGCCGAAGTGACCACCGAGCTTGCAACCGGAGGCCACGACCGTGAGCTTCACCTGATCGCCGATGGAGAGCCCGCTCGAGCCCGGAGCGACGTCGACGAGGCTCCAATCGCGCCAGAGCGTGGAGTTGCCCGTCACGACGCTCGTCGTCGTCTTCCACGGCACGCCGACCTGACCTGCGACGTTGAAGTCGCCGTAAAGCACGGTGCCTCGCGTGACGTTCTCGAGCTGAATGAAGTAATACGGTTGTTCGTTGTAGTTGTGCGCCGGGTTCTCGAGCACCGGAGCCACGGCGAAACGCACGTGAACCTGGCCGTCGAGGGGATCGACGTCGCCCGCCGAAACCGTCATCGTCTGAACGAGGCTGTTGGCGTTCTTGTTCTTCCCGATGACCGTCGAGTTCCGATAGTTCACGCGCGCAACACGCTCACCGTAGAGCGGGTACCGAAAGCTCTGACCGGTGCCGAGGTCCGGGTCGGCCTGCGTCGCGTTCGTGCCACCCACCACGTAGGTCGCCACGGATCCGCCCGACGCCAGGTTGAGCGCCGCGAAGGTGCTCGGCGGCGTGCTGGTCGTGCCCGAGAACCCGTTGCTGTTGAGGTACGTCGACGTCAGCCATCCCGTCGGCGGCGTCGTGTTGAGGGCGTCGGACTCCATGTCGCCGTTCGTCCACAGCGACTGCTTCGTCGACACGAAGGTTTCGAGCGCGGTCTTCGTCTCGCCCGCTGGAGCGTCGCAGCCGACGAGCGCGAGGAGCGCCGCGCAGAGCAGCCACAGGCTGACAGCCCCGCGCTCTCTGAAGCGAGAGGACTGACGCGTTCGGAGGGGCGCGACGAGCGCGCGCATGGTGAAAGATGGCATTCGGCGACCTCAAAAACCGCTCCCGGGGATGAGCGGGGGGGCCGACCGTATCGTGACGATTCAGGCAGCACCAACTCTTCGCGCTCCTCCTGGCGGCAATGTTTTCGAGGCTGCCCGTGGAACGGGCGACGCCGGCCACGAAAAGAGGCCACCCCCACGCGTTTGCGGGAGTGGCCTTTCGTGTCCGCTCTTGACGAGCGCGACCGGTTCGTCGCTCAGAAGGTGAACGCGCCGCTGCAGCCGTGCACGTCGACGATCGGGAGGGTGCCCGTGTACGAGTAGCTCACGAGGTTCGTGTTCCACTGCTTGGAGCCGAAGAAGTAGTAGACCTTCGCCCAGCCGTTGACGTTGCCCTGCGCCGTGAGCGCAGCGTCGAAGTCGAGATCGTACTTGAACTGGTTCGCGGTGTTGACGCCGAGCTTCGCGACGAGCGGAAGGCTCGCGTTGACCTTCGCCGTACCCGAGACACCGGCCGAAGCGACGCCGATGCTGATGCTCGCGGCGGCGTTGGTCGTGATGTTGGCGTACGGCGTGGCCGAGGCCGTGAGGGTCGCGCTCGCGTAGGAGAGCGAGCCGTTGATGCCGTACGAGGCGTTCGCCGTGCCGCTGAAGCTCACGGGCACCGGGCCGAGCCAGATCGTGGTGCTGCCGCTCGCGAGCGAGCCCGTGAAGGCCTTCGTGAACGAGAGGACGCCCGAGGTGGTGGTGGGCGCCCAGACGGTGACGCCGTTGCGCTTCAGGAAGATGTTGTGCGTGACCGCGGTGCCCTGGAGCTGGGCGAACGCTTTGCCTTCGATCGAGCCGGTGTTGCCGAACGCCGCGCCGTTGACCTTCGCGTAGGCGTCGCCCGAGATCTTGTCCGAGGTGCCCAGACCCGCGGTCGCGGCGAGCGTGAAGTACGAGGTGTAGCCGCCGCCGAGCAGCGAGTTGCCGTAGACGGCGCTCTTCGACCAGGTCTTCGAGTACGCGCCCACGGGCGTCGTGGCCGAGGTCGAGCACGCCTCGCTCTGGCGCACCGCCGTGAGCACGTCGGTGGTGCCGTAGCCGTACTTGGTCGGTGCCGCGTAGGACGTGTACGCCGGGAGCGTCGCGATGGTGTTCGGGAGGGTCTGGTTCGCGAGCTTCGCGTCGACCGCCCCCTTGAGCTCGACCGCCTGCTGCTCCGCCGAGAGCGGCGCATACGCCGTGTACTTCGCACCCGAGAGACCGCTCCAGCTCGTGAGCGAGGTCGTGTTCACGGCGGTGAGGTTCGTCGTCGTGCTCGTGATCGTGTTCGCGCCCGCGACCGAGGCGAGCGTGGAGGCGACGAGGGCGGTGGCGATGAGGGAGAGCTTCTTCATGGTATTTCTCGTGAAAGACGGTGGTTTTGGAAAGGTCATGACGACGCGGTGGCGTCGCCGAAACAGCGAGCGGAAACGAGGGCCCACGCGGGCAAGGCGGCGCCCGGGGGCGACACGAAGAGAGAAGCGAAGCGCTCCGCCGAGGCCGCGGGGGTCACCGCCTGGGAGCGATGAGGGGTTCGCGTCGAGACCGTCGCTTCTGACAATGAACGCACACACCTCGTTCTTTTCTTTCGGCGCAGGTCTCCGTCGCTGCGAGCGCTCGCGAGACACGAACACGAAAGAGGGCGCCTCCTTGCCGAGACGCCCTCCCTTGATTCACCCGTTGGATGCTCAGAGCGTGAACTTGCCCGAGCAGCTGTGCACGTCGACGACGGGGTAGGTCGCGGTGATGCCGCTCCAGCTCGCGACCGTGGTGGTCCACTTCTTCGAGCCGAAGAGGTACCAAACCTTCGCCCAGAGCTGCACGTTGCCCGAGAGCGTGTTCAGCGACGCGTCGAGGTCGAGGTCGTAGCGGAACTGGCTCTTGCCGTCGGCCGCGGTCGCGAGCGAGAGCGACGCCTGCGCGGGGAGCGAAGCGTTGATGAGCGTCAGGTTCGCCGAGACGCCCGCCGCCGCAACGAGGAGATCGACGCCCGCGCTCGCGGTCGCCTTGAGGTTGCCGTAGGGGCGACCCTTCGCGACGAGCAAGCCGCCCGTGTAGCCGAAGCTCGCCTGCACGCCGATCGTGCCCGTGCCCTTCGCGCTGAGCGTCACCGGCACCGGGCCGAGCCAGATGAGGGTCGAGGCCGAAGCGAGCGTGCGCGTCCACGAGGGGTTCACGCTCATCGACGCCGCACCCGTGTGGCTCCACACCGTCGCGCCGAGGACCTTCAGGTACATGTTGTCCGAGGCCGTCGTGTTCTGGATCTTGCCGTAGGCGTAGCCCTCGAGGCCGCCCGTGGCGCCGAGCACGGTCACGTTCGCCGAGCCCTTGGCCTCAGCCGAGATGCGGTCGTTCGCCGTGCCGGTCGCGCCGGTCGCGTTGAGCGTGAAGCTCGTGCTGTAGCCCGCACCGAAGGTCGAGTTGCCGTAGGTGTTGCTCTTCGACCAAACCTTGTTGAACGAGCCGAGCGGGGCCGCGAGCGTCGTCGGGCAGGCCTCGCTTTGGCGGGTCGCGGTCAGGACTTCCGTGTTACCGTAACCATACGTTAGGACCTCGGTCTTCGGCGCGTAGATCGGGAGGCTGATGCGAGTCTCGGGCGCGGTGGCGCTCGCTTCCTTGACGGGGATCGCGCCGCGGAGCTCGACAGCCTGCTGGTCCGTCGTGAGCTTTTGGAACGGCGTGTAAACCGAACCCGTGAGGCCGCTCCACTGGGTCACGACGACGCCGTCGGTGGCGATGGCCGTGTTCAGCGTGGAGGTGCTGAGCTGAGTCGACACGAGCTGGGCGCTCGCGGTCGAAGCCACGGCGAGGGAGAGAGCAAAGGCGGAAAGGGAGAGGGATTTCATGATGGGTCTCGAGGGGAAGAAGGGGGGAGGAAGAAGGTGTCGTTGAGACGCGCCTCGCGGTGCGCCAAAGGCAAGGAAGGATTCAGGGCTTCGCAGGAGCGCCTTGGACCGCGTTCACGATGGCGGTGGCGGCGTTGCGCACGTCTTCGTTCGCGTCTTGCGTCGCGCGGCGGACAAGCTCGAGGACGCGCGGGTCTTGGGCGGCGAGGCCCAGGCGCTCGACGGCGGCGAGGCGCACCGAGGCCGCGGGGTCTTCGCCGACCACGCGAGCGAGCGGGGCGAAGTAGGCCTCGAAGGGACGCTGGGCCGAGACGCGCACCGCGCTGCCGCGGACCATCTCGCTCTCGTCGCGTGCGATGGCGCGGACGAGCATGTTGTCGGCGGCCTCGGACTTGACGAAGGTGAGCGCGTCGCAGGAGGCCGCGCGAACGAAGTCGACGCTGCTCATGAGAAACCGCTCGGCGTAGGGCAGCACGCGGAGGTCGCCGCTGTTGCCGAGAGCTCGGAGGAGGAGCACTTGCTCGTCGGCGCTCGCGGCGCGATCGAGACGGTCGAGCAGATCGCCCACGGCGTCCTTCGCGCCGTCGGGGTCGTTCTCGGCAAGCTGACGGGCGAGGTTGCCCGCGGCCAACGTGCTGGCGGAAGCGACCTCGGGGTCGCGATCGCGCATGGCGCGACGGACGGCCTCGAGGCTCTCGTGCTGAGGGTTTTCGCTCATCGAGAGCGCGATCGCCGCGTCCTCGCGTGCATCCTTGTGAGCCTTGCCGTCGCGGAGCACGTCGGCGAGGACCTCTTGCGCCTCCGGCGTGCCCGCCGCAGAGAGCGCGCCGAAGACACGCTTCGCGCCGTAGTCGTAGGTGCGCATGCGCGCCGCGAGCTTCGCGCTCTCTTCGGGGTGGAGGCGCAGGTAGGCCGAGAGCCCTGCGGCGGCCTCGAGGGAGACCTGCTCGTCCTTGTCGTCGAGCGTGGAGACGAGGGTCGAGAGGCTGCGGCCGCGCACCATCGCGATGTCCGCGTTGTGTTGCTGCGCGACGAAGAGCTCGAGGCTCTCGAGGCTCACGGTCTCGTAGTCCGCAGCCTCGCGCATCGCGCTGCCGAGGGCTCCACGGTCGTCCGAGGAGTTCGTGAGCTCGAGCGAATCCGTGCGCTGCGAGACGATGTCACGCAGACCCGCGCCGCTCTTCGTGATCGTGCGCTCGAGCACCGAGAGCTTGCTCGGCCAGCGGTCGCCGTCGAGGGCGAGGGTGGCTCGGCCCGCCACCGTCTGCTGCACCTGTGCGTTCGCCTCGACGAGGCCCTTCGCGGTGAGCATCTGCGCGTACTGGTCCTTGAGGCGCACCAGCTCCGAGCCGTTCTGCTCGTAGCTCGCGTGGTACACGCCGGTCGTGTCGTTCTCGCGGGTCTCCCAGCGCTCCTCCGCGCGGACCTCGTACTGGAGCAGCGTGGCGATGTGCTTGCGGAGGCCCGAGACGACGCTCGTCGACTCGCGCGGAACCTGCAGCTCGGCGACGTGGCCGGCGCGCGAGAGCGTCACGAAGAACGGCTTCGCGAGATCGCTTTCGACCTCACGCGCACGCTCGGGGTCGAAGCCCTGCGCCGAGCCGGCGGTCAGCTTGACGTTGCGCAGCGCGAAGCGGAAGCGCTCGCCGCGGTCGGTCGCGTCCGCGTAGCTCACGTCGAGGTCGCCTTGGACGCCGATCGTGATGCTTTGGCCCTCACCGAGCACGGTCGTGGTGTTGGTCGCGAGGCGGTAGCCGCGGTGAAGGCCGATGCGAAACGCACGTACGACCTTGGCCGCCTGCTCGCCCTTTACGAGCGCAACCTCGCCGACCGCGCCGTCGGCGCTCTCCTCGGCCATCGGTTCGCCGAGCGCGCCCTTCGAGGCGGTGCCACCGCACGCGTAAAGACCGGTGCCAAGAGCGAGGCCCGAAGCGAGGAGCACGGCAAGAAGACGGGAAGAGGTCGAGAGCTTCATGGTGCTCGGGCTTACGGAGGCCGCGTCTCTCGTCTGACAGCCGCCGGGACTTTTTTCTCCATCACGCCGAAAGCCCGGACTTTCCCATGAGGCCGAAAGCGCCTACGACCTGGCCGATGGACCCCGTCGACGACCTCCTCCGCCGCTGGCTCGTCGAAGACCCGACGGCACGCACCATGTTGGGGAGCGGGGCTCCGCAGCCGATGCGCGTGAACGTCGACCCGGCGAGCCTGCCCGTATCGGTCTCCTTCTACGACGGGGCCAAGGTCACGCTCGCCCCCGTGGGTCCGAGCGCCAAGACGCCGAGGCCGCGCCTCGACATCGCGTGCACGTGCGAAGCCGCGAAGCAGGGACCCTGCAAGCATCAGTTCGGGTCGGTTCGGTACATGCTCGCGCGGCTCCGCGAAGTCGGCGACCCGCCAACGTGGGGCGGCGCCTGGGCCGACGTCGTGGCGCCGGTGACTGCCGAGACCACGCAGACCCGTCTCGCCGAGCTCTTCGAGCGCCTCAACGAAGACCGCAAGAAGGGCGCGATCATCGAGTGGGTCGTGCGTTGGGACCCGGAGGAGAAGGGCCTGCCGCGCGTCTCCGCCATGGCCCGCCTTGCGCTCCGGAGCGGCGGTTTCGGTGCGTCGAAGCGCATCGCCGATGCGGATCTCCCCAGTATGCTCACGGCCTCGAGCGAACGCCTCGATCGTCGTATCGGGGAGTACCTTGCGATTGACGCGGCCGCGCGACCCGAGGAGCGTCACCGTTCCAACGTGCTCACCGCGCTCTTGCCCATGCTCGTCGGGCATCCGCGCGTGCGCCTCGAGGAAGACGAGACCCCCATCGCCGTCGAGGCGCTCAGCCCGCGCCTCGTCCTGGTCGAAGACGGTCGCACCTTGCGGCTGCGCGTCGAGTCCCACGGCGTGGCGCTCGAAGGAAGCGGGCAGACCACCCGTTCGGGTCCGCGGCTCGTCGCGCTGCTCGATCGCGAGCATGGGCGGCTCATCGTCGGGCACGCCTCGCCCGAGCTCTTGCGCACGGTGACCGCCATCGGCCGCGAGCGACCCTTCGACCGAACCTTCACGCCGGCGGTCCTCGAGACGCTCGCCAAGACGAAGCTGCCGCTGCCGATCGAGCTCCCGGCTTCGCTCGCGCCCAGCGAAGTCCCTGCCGACAACCGACTCCGTGTGGCGTTCGCGCAGGAGGCCGGAGCCTGGTCCGTTGCGATCCTCGTGCGCCCCTTCGGCGCTGGCCTCGCGGTTCCCCCGGGGCAAGGCTCGGCGAAGCCGTTCGCGGCGCTGCACGGCGTGTGGTGCGCCACGCAACGCGACCTCCACGACGAGGCCCGCCGCGCCGCGCGTCTCGTGGAAGACCTCGGCCTTTCGCTCGATGCGCCCGACTGGCAGGGACACCTCGACCTCGCCGAGACCCTCGCTCTCTCGGAGCGCTTGGTCGGGGTGGAGGGAGTTCTCGTCGAGTGGCCCGAGAAGCCGCCGCGGCTCCTCTCGGGGCCTGCGCAGCTGCGGGTCACGCTCGCGCGCCGCACCGAGTGGTTCGACGTCGAGGGGGCGGCCGAGATCGACGGCACGATGGTCTCCCTGGCGGCGCTCCTCGCGGCGAGACGGGCCCGCCAGCGCTTCGTCGAGGTGGAGGCAGGGAAGTTCGTCGACCTTGCGCGCATGTTCGACGAGCGCCTCGAGCGCCTCGCGGCAGCAACCCGCGACGAGAAGGGCAAGCAGCGGCTCTCGCGCGGCGCCGCCTTCGACGCGCACAAGCTCTTCGAAAACTTCGAGGCGGTCCAAGGCGGCAACGCGTGGCTCGAGCTCACGAAGAAGAGCGAGACTCTCGATGCGCTCGCCCTCGAGCTGCCGAAAAACCTGAACGCCTCGCTGCGCGACTACCAGCTCGAGGGTTTCCGCTGGCTCGCGCGCCTCGCGGAGCTGAACCTTGGCGCCGTCCTCGCCGACGACATGGGCCTCGGCAAGACCGTGCAGGCGATCAGCATGATCCTTCGCCGGGGTCCGGGCGGCGCCGCCTTGGTCGTGGCCCCGACGAGCGTCATCTTCAACTGGCAGCGTGAGCTGCAGCGCTTCGCGCCTTCGCTGAAGGTCGTGGTCTACCGCGACGGCGATCGCGTGCGCATCCTCGAGAGCGCCAAGCGCGACACCGTGGTCCTTACGACCTGGGCCCTCTTGCGACGCGACGCCGAGGCCTTCGCCGGCCGGCGCTGGCACACGGCGGTCTTCGACGAGGCGCACGCCATCAAGAACGCGAAGACCGCCACCGCGAAGGCCGCGCGCGGCCTCGACTCCGACTGGACCCTGGCGCTCACGGGTACGCCCATCGAGAACCATATGGGAGAGCTCTACAGCCTCATGGAGACGGTGATTCCCGGCCTCTTCGGCTCCTGG
>CAIOHM010000310.1 GCA_903858055.1 uncultured delta proteobacterium | reverse complement strand
GCTGTCACCGGAGCGCTCGAGGTTCTCTTGCTCGGAGCGCACGACGGACTTCGCCGGATCGTAGTGCTCCTCCGTACGCTCGACCGTCGCCGAGTCGAGCTCGACGCGCGCGCGAATCTCGGCATGACCTGCGCCAACGGCGCGATCGAGGATCGCGCGTGCTTGATTCTCGAGCGCGACCGCCATCTCGCGCTCTTTTTCGACCTGCGCGTCCCCCTCGCCCACGCCGCCCTCTTCCTTCGGGCGGTGGAGCGTCGTGCCGTCGGAGCTCACGATCGCCACGCGATCGGCGTTGAGGCCCGGGACCGCTGCGGCCACGAGGTGGAGCACCGAGGCGACCTCGCCCTTCGAGAAGGTGCGCCCTTGGCGGAGCTTCAACACCACGCTGGCGGTGGCGTTCTCGCGGTTGGCCGTAAAGACACTGCGCTCGGGGAGCACGAGGTGAACGCGTGCAGTCTGCACGCTCCCGATGGTTCCGATCGTGCGCGCGAGCTCACCCTCGAGGGCGCGCTTGAGGTTCACGCGCTGCTCGAACTCGGTCGTGCCGAGGCGGGTCTTGTCGAAGATTTCGAAGCCGACGCCGCCGCCCTTGGGGATCCCCTGCCCGGCGAGATCGAGGCGCAGCTCGTGGACGCGCTGCTCGGGCACCTCGATCGCGGAGCCGCCCGCCGCGATGCGGAAGGGTACCTTGAGCTCCTTGAGCTTCGTCGTGATCGAGGCGGCGTCGTCGACGCTGAGGTCCGTGAAGAGGAAGCCGTACTGCTCTTGGTTCGAGACGTTCGCCGCGTAGAGCGTGCCGCCGAGCACCGCGACGATCGCGCCCACGATGGCGAAGCGACGGACGGCGGTGAGACCCTGCCAAAAGGCGGTCAACTGCTGAAAGACGGCGGCGAGACGTTCGTTCATGGCTCAGCTCTGCTCAGACGTTGATGCGCCAGAGCTCCTGGAAGGCTTCGAGCATCTTGGATCGAACGTTGGCCAAGAGGCGAGTTTCGATCTCCGCTTGTTTGCCCGCGATCATCATCCCGTGGATGTCGTCGAGGCGTCCGGCGGCGAACTCCGTCTTCATGCTCGCGGCGGTTTCCTGGGATTTCTGGACTTTATCGACCGCGTTCTTGAACACGTCCGTGAAGGCGACGCTCTTGCCCTCCTCGGGCGCGAACGACTCGACCTGAAACCGCCCGCCGTTGGGCAGGACGAGCGGGAGCTCCGAGGGGATGCGTCCGAGAGCCATGGCGATTACCCGCGCCCGATGCCGAGGGCGGTCTTCGCCATCGACTTGATCGTCTCGACGCTCGAGACGCCAACTTCGTAGGCGCGGCTCGCCGCCATCATGTTGACCATCTCTTCGACGGCGTTGACGTTCGGGTAGCGCACGTAGCCCTGCTCGTCCGCGTCGGGGTGGCCCGGGTCGTAGACCTTGACCGGGTCGCGCTCGTCACGGTGAATGCCCGCGACGCCCGCGAGCGCGATGGCGCGCCCGGTAGGGTCGTCGAAGCCCGGCGTGCCCGTCGTGTCGAGCGGCGTCGCCGTGAAGATCGGGTCGAGGCGACGAAAGGGCCCGCCCTCGTCCGTGCGCGTGGTGCGCGCGTTGGCGAGGTTCGAGGCGATCGTGTTCATGCGCGTGCGCTCGACGGTGAGTCCCGACGATGCAACTTCGAGCGCGGAGAAAAGACCGACTGCCGCCATGGTGACCTCTCAATGGAGCGTTGGGCGCTCAACCCTTCCCGTCGTTGGCTGCAAAGCGCAGGCCATCGAGCTCGCCCGCGACGAGCTGCGAGATGACCTCGTAACGAACTTGGTTCGACGCGATCTTCGCCGCCTCGCGATCGAGCGAGACGTAGTTGCCGTCGTTGCCGGGGCTCGCGGCCGGGTCCTCGAACACGCGCCCCCGGAAGAGGCCGGGAGCGGTCGGGTCCGGCATGTGCGTCGCCGACGTGCGCTGGAGAGCGACATCGAATTGACCCCGGAAGTCGGCCGTCAAATTATCGACACGTGCCAAATCTTTGGGCACGTACCCGGGCGTGTCGACGTGCGCGATGTTCGACACGAGGACGTTTTGCCGCTCAAGGTGGTAGTCGAGCGTGCCGTTCAGGCGATCGATACCCGTGAAGAGGTTCGGCGAGGACATGGCGTCTCTTAAGCGAAGCGCGTGCCAACCGCGAAAACGCTGAGAAGTCACCCGAACGTGGAGGGTCATGGATGACCCGGGTAACAGAGCACCCGAGTGGTCATCCTTGACCCGGTGGAAGCGCTTCCGGAAGTCCATCTGGGCGCAGCGGCACCGCGATTCGCTGAAATTCGGGGCTCTCGCGCTTTCACCTCATTGTCCTACACGGGTCCCGGCGCACCCGCTCCCGCTTCGTTGGCGCTCGCCGCCCACGGGCGGTCAAGAAACGTGAGAGCGCTTCGTGCGGGAAAATCCACGATCGAAAAAAAAGATCGCCAAGCCGTCAACACATGGACCGCCGATTGCTTGACGGAAGGGGTCGCACCCGCGAGTCACCGGAGTCACCGATGTCGCATCTCGTTTCGAACACCTCCTCTTTAGTGAACGACTTCTCCGCCGAGGGCGGGGCCGATCGCCCGCGCAGCATGGCGCACGTCGTCGGCGACGCGTCGTCCCTCGTCGAGGTCTACCGCGTCATCGACCGCGTGGCCGCCACGCCCTGCACCATCCTCGTGACCGGTGAGTCCGGCACGGGCAAGGAGCTGGTCGCTCGCGCCATCCACGAGACCAGCCCGCGCGCGTCGAAGGCGTTCGTCGCCGTCAACTGCGGAGCCATCCCCGAGGCGCTCCTCGAGTCCGAGCTCTTCGGTCACATGCGCGGCGCGTTCACGGGCGCCGTCGCGACCAAGGCGGGCAAGGTCGCCCTCGCGCAGGGTGGCACCCTCTTCCTCGACGAGCTCGGCGAACTCCCGCTCGCGCTCCAGGTGACGCTCCTCCGCCTCCTCCAGAACAAGGAGTACAGCCCGGTCGGTGACACCAAGGTCCACAAGGCCGACGTGCGCATCGTGGCGGCCACGAACGTCGACCTCGAAGGCGCCGTCCGCGCGGGCGCGTTCCGCGAAGACCTCTACTACCGCCTCAACGTCATCCACCTCCAGCTCCCGGCTCTCCGCGAGCGCCCCGGTGACGTGGCTCGCCTCGCGGACTTCTTCCTCGCGGTGCACTCGGAGCGCCTGGGCCGCTCGGGTCTCTCCTTCGCCCAGAGCACCCTCGAGGCGCTCGAAGCTTGGCAGTGGCCGGGCAACGTCCGCGAGCTCGAGAACACGATCGAGCGCGCCGTGCTCCTCGGCATGGGCCCGGCGATCGAACCCCGCGATCTGCCTGCGAAGATCCTCACGAACGGCGCCGTCGAGCGTCGCGCCCCGAGCGTCAGCATGACGACCTCGGTCGCGGCCCCCGCCACCGTTCCGAGCCAGCTCCCCGACGCCGGCGTCGACCTGCGCTCGGCGGTCGAGGTCTTCGAGAACGACCTCATCAAGCAGGCCCTCTCGCGCACCAACTGGAACAAGAACCAGGCGGCGCGCCTGCTCGGCCTCAACCGCACGACGCTCGTGGAAATGCTCAAGCGCAAGGGCCTCGCCGACGACAAGGTGGCCTGATCGCGTGGGCGATGGGTGCCGAGCCCATGGCCGTGAGGAAAGTGACGAGAGGCGTTGGGTCTTGGGCCCAGCGCCTTTTTCGTTTGCCGCCACCGCGCGCGCGGGCCTTCGAAGTTGGCCCTGGCAAGGTTCTTGATTGACCCTTGGCGGAGAACCCCGTGATCACCCTCACCCGCCTGAATGGCGCCACCGTGGCCGTCAACCCGGACCTCGTCACCGTCATCGACGTGACGCCGGACACGACGCTCTGCCTGCTCAACGGAGACCGGCTCATCGTCCGGCAGACGCTCGACGAGGTGATCGCGAAGGTGGTCGAGTTCCGACAAGCGGTCGGGCGAACGACGAACCCGCTCGATCAGCTCGCCGTCGCGCGCGGCGAGAGCGTCTCGGCATCGACCGCTGCGCAACGTTCCAACCCCAAGCGTGAGGGCTAGACAGTGGACATCTCGACCCTACTCGGCTTCATCGTCGGCTTCGGCTTCATCCTCCTCGGGAACGCGATCGAGGGCGGAAAGATCTCCCAGATCACCCAGCCGACCGCCTTCATGATCGTGGTCGGTGGCACCATCGGGGCGGTCTTGATCCAGCACCCGATGGAGATCATCAAGGCCGCCGTCGGCAACCTGAAGCTCGTCTTCCAGCCGCCACACGACCCGTCGCAAGAGCTCATCGACGAAATCGTCAAGTACGCGACCATCGCCCGCAAAGACGGGATCCTCGCCCTCGAGCCGCTCGCGCCGAAGGCGTCCGATCCGTTCCTCGCGCGCGCGCTCATGATGGCCGTCGACGGCGCCGACTCGAAGCAGATGCGCGAGGTCTTGGAGCAGATGATCCACCACGTCGAGCAGAGCGGCGACGACTCGGGAAAAGCCTTCGAGGCCTGCGGCGGTTACGCGCCGACCATCGGCATCATCGGCGCCGTGCTCGGTCTCATTCAGGTGATGCAGAACCTCACGGACATCGCGAAAGTGGGTGAAGGCATCGCGACGGCGTTCGTGGCGACGATCTACGGCGTGGGGTTCGCGAACATCATCTTCTTGCCCTTCGGGACGAAGATCAAGCTGCGCACGCGCGAGATGGTCGCGGTGAAGACGCTGATCCTCGAAGGCGCACTCTCGATTCAGGAAGGCATGAACCCGAAGATCGTGAAGGATCGCCTCGCGAGCTTCGCGCCGGGCCACCACGGCGACAGCCACGCCAAGGAAGGCGCGGCATAATCCAAGCGCGGCGCGCGAGCGCCGTGCACCGCGACCAAGTACGACGCCATGGCCAAGAAGAAGCATCCCGAGCACGTGAACCACGAGCGATGGCTCGTGAGCTACGCGGACTTCATCACGCTCCTCTTCGCGTTCTTCGTCGTGATGTTCGCCTCCTCGCAGGCGGACTCGGTGAAGGTCGGCCGCTTCGTCGACTCGTTCTCGAAGGCCATTCAATGGTCGGTCTTCACGAGCGAGAGTGCCGGTTTCCTCGACGGAGCGCCGTCGAACCCGAGCGTCTCCGACAACCAGCTCCAGACGACCGAGCGCCCCAAGAAGCGCCCGAAAGGCGGGGAATTCGAGCAGCCGCGCGATCTCAAGGGGTCCATCAAGAAGCTCCAAGCGGCGGCCCCCATCCTCGCAGGTTTGAAGATTGAAGAGGCCAAAGGGGAGCTGATCCTTCGTTTGCCCGAGCGCCTCGTCTTCGAAAGAGGCAAGGCGGAGATCAACCCCGATGGCAAGGTCGCCCTCACGGCGATCGCCGACGAGCTCAAGACGCGCTCCGTGAAGCTCCGCGTCGAGGGGCACACGGACTCGACGCCGATCCACACCGATCGCTTCCCCTCGAACTGGGAGCTCTCGACCGCGCGCGCCACCGCCGTGATCGCCTTCTTCATCGAGGCGAAGGACTTCGATCCCGATCGCTTGAGCGCATCGGGCTACGCGGAGTTTCACCCGATCGCCGACAACGACACCGAGGAAGGCCGCTCCGCCAACCGCCGCGTCGACCTCGTCATCACCGAGGTCCTCGAAGGCATTGGCAATCAGTACCTGACCGCCAAGGTGAAGGCCGAGAAGCGCGCCGAGAACCTGACCGAGCCGACGATCCTCCCGCGCGAACCCGAAGCCCCCAAAGGCCCGGGGAACGCCCCCCCTGCCGAGCGCGCGCCCGACGCGCCGGCGCCGACGCAGCCGCTCCGCGAGGTGACGGGCGTCACCGTGCTCCCGTCACCAGGCAAGGCGCCCGAGAAGGCCGCGCCGCCCCCGCCCAAGGCCCCCGCGCCGGCCCCGGAGAAGAAGCCATGAAGACGACGCTCCCTGCCCTCTTCGCGCTGGCCCTCGCGCTCGTGGCGCCCCGGTCCGCGCGCGCCGACGAGGCTCTCCTCGGTGCCTCGTTCGGTGCCGCGAGCGGCCTCGAGATCGGCGACGGCGGTGACGTGATGACCGTCTGGCGCCTCGCGCGCACCCGCGCGGTCGCGGGCATCGACTGGCGCAACCCGGAAGATCCGCGCACGATCGTGTACGGCCAGCTGTACGCGGAGCTCGACCCCGCCGTGAGCTTCGGCGTCGAGGGGCGCTACGGCCGCGCCTTCGGCTCGCACATCGAGGGCTACGTGGGGCTCTCCGCCACGCTCGCGCCCGCGACGCTTTTTGGCCCGCTCGCGGCGGCGCGTTACTATCCCTTCGGCGTGAAGAGCGAGTGGTCGCCCTTCGTCGAGCCCAGCCTCTCGGTCATGCCCTTCGGGACCGACTTGCCCTCGTCGAAGCCGATCGTGTGGTCGCTCGTCACGGTCGGTGTTCGCCTCGATCTGAGCCCTCCCTCGGAGCCATGAAGAGTCCCTCTCGCCTCCTCGCCCTCGCCCTCGTGTCCGCTTCGATCGGCGCGCTCGCCCTCGTCGAGGCTTGCGCCATCGACGACCGCTGCGTGCGAAACTCGGACTGCCAGAGCGGCCTCACGTGCACCGCCGGGTCGTGCGTGGCGCCGATTCCCACGGCCGACGCCATGCCGACCAGCGACGCGGCGAGCGATGGCGCGACGCCGGCCGGTGACGCCGCGACCGAGGACGCGGGCACCGCCGAAGACGCGAGCACCCCCGACGCCGCGACCGAGGTCGACGCAGGGGCCTCCACGGCGGACGCGAGCGCCGACGCCTCGAGCCCCGCAGACGCGAGCCCCGACGCTTCGAGCCCCGCAGACGCGGGCACCACGGCGGACAGCGGCGACGCCAACGCGCCGACGGACGCAGCGTCGACCGATTGACGTGGTGAGCCGCTGGGGCGCGAACGCGAGGCACACGGAGCCTCGCGTTCCGACGCGCGCCCTGGAAAACACGGGTGCTCCGCGCATGCGCGAGGCCGCAGCGGTTGGCAAGGTTGGTGCAACGGGAGCCGTATGTTCCGATCGCTCCACATCGCCGCCACCGGTATGCAGGCCCAGGAGTCGCAGCTCGACACCATCTCGAACAACCTCGCGAACGCGAACACGGTTGGCTTCAAGAAGGTCCGCGCGGACTTCCAGGATCTTTTCTACCAAAACGTGCGCTTCGCGGGCACGCAGACCAGCCAGACGACGATGTCGCCGACCGGTCTGCAGATCGGCAGCGGCGTGCGCATGGTCGGCACCTCGCGCATCGACACGCAAGGCGCGCTGAAGCAGACCGGCAACAACCTCGACCTCGCGATCGAGGGTCAGGGCTTCTTCGTCATCGCGCAGCCCGACGGCACGCAGGCGTTCACGCGCTCGGGGCAATTCAAGGTCGACGCGCAAGGCCGCATGACGACGGCCGAAGGCCTCCCGCTCGACCCGCCGGTGACGATTCCGCCCGCGGCCACGAGCGTCAGCATCGCGCGCGACGGCATCGTCTCGATCACGCTCGCCGGCCAGGCGACGCCCTCGCAAGTGGGCTCGATCCAGATGGCGAACTTCGTGAACTCGGCGGGCTTGAACCCGCTCGGGCACAACCTCTTCCAGTCCACGATGGCGAGCGGCGATCCGCAGCTCGGCACGCCAGGCACGGACGGCCGCGGCACGCTCCTGCAAGGCGCGGTCGAGCAGGCGAACGTCGAGGTCGTCGAGGAGATGATCGGCCTCATCGCCGCGCAGCGCGCGTACGAGGTCAACAGCAAGGTCATCAGCGCCGCCGACGACATGCTGAAGAACGCCACGAACCTGCGCTGACGGAGACCCTCATGAAGCTGCGAACCTTCGCCCTCACCTGCCTCCTCGCGCTCGCGGCCCAGGCCGCTCCCGAGCCGAAAATCACGGTCTCTCGCCCGCGCATCGTCGTCGGCGACTTGCTCGAGCGCGCGAGCCTGCTCGTGGCGGGCATCGATCTCGGCGTCGCGCCAGCGCCCGGTGCGAGCCGCGTCTTCTCGCGCGACGAGATCGAGCGCGCGATTCGCCAAGCAGGCGTCTCCCCGCAAGGTCTCGCGATCCCTGCAACGGTGCGCGTCGAGTCGGCGGCCATCCGCACGAGCACCGACGACCTCGCGACGATCCTCCGCCCGTCGATCGCCAAGCAGCTGACGACGGGTGTCAGCCTCTTGAAGGTCGAGCCCACGGGCGAGCTCCTGCTGCCCCCGCGCGCGCAGCTCCACACGGTGACCTTGCCGAAGGCCCCGCGTATTCGAGGAAATTTCCGCACCATCGCAACCGCCGAGTTCGCCCTCGACGGCGCCATCGTCGCGCGCGCGGCGGTCCCCGTCACGCTCGACGTGAGCGACGACGCGGTCCGCCCCGACGCTCCGCGCGGCACGCGTGTTGCTGTGATGGTCAACGTGGGCACCGTTCAAATCACCACCAGCGCACTCCTGCAAAGCGACGCTCGCCTCGGCGACACCGTCGCG
>CAIOHM010000309.1 GCA_903858055.1 uncultured delta proteobacterium | reverse complement strand
GGTCAGGCGTCGAAGGGACGCCTGCTCGAGTCGATCGTCAGCGAAGATCCCGACGAACGCATGCCGCCGAAAGGCGTGCGCGTGAGTCCGGCCGAGGCGAAGGTCGAGTACGTCAAGGCGTACCTGCCGTCGGACGAGACCACGACCCTCGAGAACGCGATGGTCGGCGACAGCTACACGCTGCTCCCGCGCTGAGCGCCAGGCGCGCCTGCGTAAAAAAGTGATCGCGCGCTGACCCGGTTCAGCGCCTCGCCCGCTCCCTTGGAGACGATGGGCGCGCTCACTCTTCTTCTTCGCAGCCGGCGACGGCTCTTCGCGGCGGCACCGCTCGTGCTGACCCTCTTCGCTGCGGGCTGCAGCGGCTTTCTCGGCGACGAGGGCGGGGGAGGCCCTCCCGCGCCGGGGGAGGGCGCCGGTGGTCCGAGCGACGGTTCGGGCGTCGTCGTCCCCGCGGACCCGGAGACGAGCGACGACGTGGGCCTCCGCACGCCGAGCCCCTGCGCCCCGGAGCCTCGCGGCAAGCGCCAGCTGCGCCTCTTGAGCCGCGCCGAGTACGCGAACGCCGTCGCGGACGTGCTGGGAATCGCCGCACCGAACGTCGATCGCCTCCCCGTCGAGCCCAAGGTCGACGGCTACGACACGGACGGGAACGCCGCCGTCGTCACGCCCACGCACCTCGACGCGTACGCGGATCTCGCGAAGGCCGTTGCCACGAAGGCGATGAGCGAGCGGCGCGCGAGCCTCGTGGCTTGCACCACGCGCGACCTCGCGTGCGCGAAGCAGGTCGTGCGCACGGTCGGTCGACGCCTGCTGCGCGGCACGCTCGACGACGCCACGATCACGCGCTTCGCGGCCCTGGCGGAGAGCGCGAACACGGGCGGTGACTTCGACGCGGGCCTCACGCTCGCGCTGCGTGCGCTCCTGCAATCTCCCGCGTTTCTCTACCGCCACGAGCTCGGTACGTCGGCCGCCGGCGCCTACGCGCTCACCGGTGCCGAGACCGCCTCGCTCCTCTCCTTCACGCTGTGGCAGACCACGCCCGACGACGCGCTCCTCGACGCGGCCGATCGCGGCGAGCTCGCCACCGCCCTCGGCGCACGTCGCCAGGCCGAGCGCCTCCTCGCGGACCCGCGCGCCGAGCGGGGACTCCTGCACTTCGCGCGAGGCTGGCTCGGCACCGACGGCGCCGCCGCCGCGAACAAAGACCTCGCGGTCTACCCTCGGTACACCCAAGCGGTGCGCGAGGCGATGCGCGACGAGGAAAAAGCCTTCGTTCGGGAGCACTTCCTCGGCACGCAGCGCTCGTTCGCCGAGCTCTTCACGACGAAGACGCTCCACGTGAACGACGCGCTCGCCGGCTACTACGGCGTCCCGCGTCCGGGCACGGGCACGTCCGTCGCGTCCGTCACCTCCCCGGCGACCACCGCGCGCGGCGGCGTCCTCACGCTCGGCACCGTCCTCGCGAGCCACGCGCACGCGAACGAGACCTCGCCGGTCAAGCGCGGTCGCTTCGTGCGCGAACGCATGCTCTGCCAGCCACTCCCATCGCCGCCCGCCAACATCGACACCACACCGCCGGGGCTCGATCCCAGCAAAACGACGCGCGAACGCTTCGCCGCCCACACGGCCAACGTCGCCTGCAGCGGCTGCCACAAGTTCATCGACGGCGTGGGGTTCGGCTTCGAGAGCTTCGACGGCGCTGGCGCCGAGCGCAGCGTCGAGCATGGGCTTCCGATCGACGCGAGCGGCGTCCTCCTGGCGCGCGAGTCGTTCGAACTCGCCACGCGCGAGAGCTTCGACGGTCCACGCGCCCTCGGCTACGCGCTCGCGGGCAGTGTCCGTGCGGAACGCTGCGTCGCCACCCAGTTCCACCGCTTCGCGCGCGGCTACGCCGAACGGGACACCTGCGACGCGCGGCGCCTCGCCGACGATTTCACCAGCGCGCGCGGGGATCTGCGCGAGCTCGTCCTTCGAACCTTGACCGCTCGCTCCGTGCGCGAGCGCCGTGACGACGGAGCCCAACCATGAGCCACTCTCCCTCCCGTTCTTCCCGTCGCGGCTTCCTCGGCGGTCTCGCTTCGCTCGCGATCGCGCCGGCGCTCGAAGTCGCCCTCCACCCGAAGCTCGCGCGCGGCGCGACCGCCGTTCCGAAGGCGCTCTTCGTCTACGTGCCCGATGGGTGCATTCCGCAACTATGGCACCCGAGCGGCAGCGAGACCGTGTTCACGCTCCCGGCCATGAGCGAGCCGCTGAACGCGATCAAGAGCGAGTGCACCTTCGTCGATGGCCTGGAAATGTTCGCGGGCGGCGCGACCCACGAGGGTGGCGTGCGGAAGGTGCTCACGGGCACGGGCGCGCAGTCGCTCGACGTGTGGCTCGGGCGCCAGAGCGCGGCGCAGGTACCCTTTGCCTCGCTCCACCTCGGCGTGGGCGCGAACTTCGAGAACGGCTCCGGGAGCATGTCGTTCGTGGGCGCAGGGCAGGAGATGAAGCCCGAGGACAACCCGCTCGTCGCCTTCGAGCGTCTCTTCGGCACGGGCTCGACGTCGAACAGCGCAGCCGAAGCCCTGCGCAAGCGCCAAGAGCAGAGCCTCTTGGACCTGCAAATCGCCGAACTCTCGGCGCTGCGCGCGCGCGTGGGCGCCGAGGAGAAGGCGAAGCTCGATCTTCACCTCACGGCCGTGCGGGACCTCGAGCGACGCTTGCAGAGTACAACGGCTGTGGCGGCATGCTCGACGGCGTCGTTCAACGGGAGCGGCTTCCGCGTGATCGAGACCGACTACTACCCGAAGACCTACCACCGCGAGGACCGCTTCAAGCAGGTCGGCAAGCTCCAGCAAGACCTCGCCGTGCTCGCGCTCGCGTGCGGGCGCACGCGCTCGGCCTCGCTCATGTGGTCGCACCCCGTGAGCCCGACGCGCATTTCCGAGGCAAGAACCACGCTGAACAACCACGACGCCTCCCACTACGGCAGCGTCGGATCGGCGAGCGCGCAGCAGTTCGTCGCCATGAAGCGCTGGTTCATGCAGCGCTTCGTCGAGCTCGTGCAAGCGCTCGCCGCGACGCCGGATGCGGGCGGCGGTCGCCTCCTCGACAGCACCGTCGTCCTCCTCTGCTCCGAGCTCGGCGACGGGAACAACCACGACCACCGGCGTGTGCCCTTCGTCATCGCCGGCGGTCGTAGCCTTGGGCTTCGGCCCGGACGCTTCCTCGACCTCCGAGGCCGCGGCCCCGGCGGCGGGAGCGTGGCACACGCGAAATTGCTGGTCTCCGTGGCGCGAGCTTGCGGGCAGGCGATCGACACCTTCGGCTACGACGGTCAGGGTTCGGGGGGCATCGGGATCTGAGCGGGGGCGGGGAGCGCTCGCTCCGGGGCACTCTTGCGAAGCGCGCGGCGGCGGCGCGGGCGCGCGTCCTCCCGCGGAGAGGGCGCTCCATTCGGCTTGGGCTTCGTTGCTCCGCGGCTCCGCCGCTCCGCTTCCTCAGCCTTTCGCCGAGCCTGGCGCCCTCTCCGCGGTGCGGGTCACGCCCGCGCAACGCCCGCCGCGACGCTCGCACGCGAGGCCTCCTCACTCGGGATGGTGAGAAGAGAGAGGGGGAGAGAGAGGGGGAGAGAGGGAGAGGGAGAGGGAGAGGGAGAGGGAGAGAGAGAGGGAGAGAGAGAGGGAGCGAGAGAGGCGAGACGGCGTGTGGGGAGAGAACGCTTCCTTGCGTGCTCGCCGACGGTGCTTTGCTTTGCTTCGTGGAGGCCATCAGTTTCTTTGAACGATCCGTTCGAAACATTGCGTTTTTCCTGGTGGCGCTTCGTCGGTAGGGGCCGCTCTCGCCCCGCGGCGATGGACCGGTGCCGCGGGGCTTCCTTCGAGCACCCACCATGGCCAAGCGTGATGTCCTCCTCTTCTCCGTTGCCGCCATCGGCCTCTGTGCCGTCGTCGGCGTCGTGGCCTGTGGCGGCGGTTCGCTTGCCTCGCCCGAGAGCGACTCGGTCACCGAGCGTGGCGTGGACGTCGCGACCGCCTCCAGCGCGCTCCGCGGCGCGGGGCCCGATCGCGTGGAAGCGGCGGGCTCGCTGCGCGCGTTTCGTCTGGGTTTTCACAGGATCTATGCGCTCGCGGTTCACACTTCCACTGCGCTCGACGCCCGCACCACCCTCGCGTTTCGCGTCGCGGGCACGCTCGACGTCGCGTTCGTCGATGAGAGCGACGGTGCGCGTCGCGTGCGCCTCGCCCTCCGCGCGCCCAAGCTCGAGGTGATCGGCGCCCCCGTCGTCGACGGCGACGCGAGCAAGCACCTCGAGGCCGCGCTGGCCATGCCCTTCTTCGCCAGCATCGATCCCCGCGGTCATGTGGTGCAGATGCTCGTTCCAAGGGAAACGCCTGCGATTGTGCGCGGTCTCCAGAAGCATGTCGCGTCGTTGCTTCAGTACGAGCTCGCGGATCGGAGCTCGTGGGAGTCCGAAGAGAACGACGCGACGGGCGAGGTCGCGACCCGCTACGCGCGCACGGGCGACGCGCTCACGCGCACCAAGCTTCGCTACCGCCGCATCCTCGCGGCCGATGGCCTCGTCGCCCCGAGTCACCACCTCAACGTCGGCGTCGAGGGGCAGGCGAGCTACACGCTCGACGCCGAGCGCTGGCCCCGCCACCTCGACGTGCGCGAAGTGAGCCGGATTACGGGCGACACGCAGCTCGCGCCCGTGGTCGTGACCCTCGAAGCCTCGCTCGCCCTCGAGAGCGACGACGACGATCGTTCGGCCCTCGGGAGCCTTGCCCGCGAACTCCCTTCGCTCATGCCCGTGACCCTCACCTCACTCGAGGTCTTCGCGGAGGCGAAGCACAGCGCCGACGTGCAGCTCGTCGGGAGCCTCACGCCGGAGAGCCTCATCGACCGGCTCGAGGCGGCCAAGACCGACGAAGAGCGCGCGCACCTCCATGCGACCGTCTCCGCGATGGCCCGCCTCGACGAGCACGCCGCCGCGAGGCTCGTGCGTCGGGGCCGCACGCACGATCGCGTGGCCATGGAGATCGTCGGCGGCCTCGGAGCCTCCGGGAGCGAGAGTTCGCAGCGTGCGCTCGTCTCGCTCGTCGCGGACCAAAGCGCCGTGATGGAGGCGCGCCTCGACGCCGCCGTCGCCCTCGGGCAGGCGCCGACCCCCTCGCTCGAGACCCTCGAGGGCCTCCACGCCGCGGCGCACGACGCGAACCCGGACGT
>CAIOHM010000308.1 GCA_903858055.1 uncultured delta proteobacterium | reverse complement strand
GCGGCCGCGTTCGTGAAGCGCGGGTCGGACCCCGTGATCGTCCCCGTCCACTCGCTCGGCACGAGGCTCGAGCCCGCCGCGACCCAGTTGTTCGCGCCAGCCACGAGGCGCCCGCCCGACGACCAGCTCGCGTAGATCTCTTCAACGACGTTTCGCACGACGCCGCCGCCGATCGCCGCGAAGACGTTGTTGCTCGCCTCGAGGCTCTCGACCCCGTCGAAGAGGCGAATGACCGTGCTCGTGTTCGGCTGCACGAGCACCGTGTTGAACGCGAAGCGGTAGCGCCCATTGGTTTGCCCCGTGCCGTCGCCGCCGAAGCGCGCGACCGCGGAGGCGCGCGTCTTTCGGAACACGTTGCCGACCACGTCCGAGTCTTCGCGCGCGAGGTTCTCGTCTTGGCCGTCGGGGCCGATGAGCTCGACCTCTTGATAGAACGCGCCCTCGATCCAGTTGCCGTAGATCTCGTTGCGCTCTGCACGCGACTTCACGTTGTGACCGCCGTTGCCGTCGTGAACGTAGCAGTGCTGCATGCGAAACACGCTGCGCGGGTAGGCGGTCTCGTCGGTCGCCATGTAGATCTGGTGGCGCTGATCCGTGGCGCCGCTGTGGTGGAATTCGCTGTATTCGAGCAGCAGCGAGCCGGCGTCGGAGTCGGCGCCGAGGAGCCCGTGCGCCGGGCAGTCGTGGATGACCGAGTCACGCACGGTGATGTCGTCCGCGTGGTGGAAGAAGCAGCGCGTGGTCGATGCCGTGATGTCGAGCGCCTCGAAGACGTAGTGATTTCCCGCCGCCTCGATGCCGTTGGTACCGCCCGAAATGACCGGGCGCTTGCCGTTCACGCGCACGCCGCGCACGGTGATGGGCTGCGCTGCGGTGCCGGGGCGGGAGAAGGTGACGTTGCCGCCATAGGTGGCGTTGCCGTCGAGCTCGACGAGGTCACCGGGGGCGAGGAGCCCCGCGACCGCACCGAGGGTCTTGTAGGTGCGCGTGGGGCCCACCTGCCAGGTGGCCGCGAGCGCGGGAGAGGCCGCGAGCACGGCCGCGAGGGAGAGGAGAGGGAGACAGGGCGAGCGGCGCGTATGGCGCGTTGGAGGAAAGTCCATGCGCGCACGGTAAAGAGCGCCGGCGACCCGTCACCAGATACGGTCTCCACGTTTTCGCAGGCTTTTCCCGTGTGACGACGCAGCACGTACGCGCCCGCTGCGCACGAGCCGGCGCTTACTCGCCCGAGGCGACGAGCTTGTGCACTTCTTCGTTCACCGCTTGCGCGTCGTGACCGGTCTCGGTCGAGAGGAACGCGCGGATGTCGCCCTTGCGGTCGACGACGATGAACTTCTCGCCGTGCACGATGTCGCCCACCTCGGCCCGCTTCGCGCTGCGCGTGAGGCCCGTGCGGAAGCCTTGCACGACCACGCGCTCCACGTCTTCGACGGGGCCGGAGGCAAAGCGCCACGCCGGTGCATCGGCCTTGTAGAGTGCAGCAAACTTCGCCAGCTCTTCGGGCGTGTCGTGCTCCGGGTCGACGCTGATCGAGAGGAACTGGAGCTGGCCGGCTTTCACGTCTGCGTCGAGGGCCTTGCGCGTCTCCGCCATGCGCTCCGAGAGCTTCGGGCAGGAGGACGTGCATCGCGTGAAGATGAAGTCGACGACGGTCACCTTCCCGTCGAACGTGCCGCGGTCGATCGTGCTGCCGTCGTGCGCCGTGAGCGCCATCGCCGGGAGCGTCGCGATGTGCGGCATGGGCATGTGCATCATCTTGGTGCGCGCCCACGCCGCCGTGAACGCCGCGCCCACGGCCGACACCGCGAGGAGCACGACGATGAGGCGCGCCTTGGGGTCGATCT
>CAIOHM010000307.1 GCA_903858055.1 uncultured delta proteobacterium | reverse complement strand
GGCGAGATCTACGCGAAGCTCGAGTTCATGAACCCGGGCGGCTCCGTGAAGGATCGCATCGGCGTGCGCATGCTCGTGGAGGCCGAGAAGGCGGGTCGCATCAAGCCCGGCGACACGCTCATCGAGCCCACGAGCGGCAACACGGGCATCGGCCTCGCCATGGCGGCGGCGGTGCGCGGCTACCGCATGATCATCACGATGCCCGAGAAGATGAGCCGCGAGAAGCAGGTGGTCCTCGAGGCGCTCGGCGCGCAGATCATCCGCACGCCCACCGAGGCGGCCTTCGACGCGCCCGAGAGCCACATCAGCGTGGCCAAGCGCCTCCGCGACGTGATCCCCAACGCGCACATCCTCGATCAATACGGAAACCCCGACAACCCGCGCGCCCACGAAGAAGGCACGGCGCTCGAGATCCTCGAGCAAATGGGCGGCAAGGTCGACGCCATCGTCGCCACGGCGGGGACCGGCGGCACGATCACGGGCATCGCGCGCGTGATGAAGCGTGAGCTGCCGAACTGCAAGATCGTCGGCGTCGACCCGCACGGCTCGATTCTCGCGGGGCCCGGCGACATCGCGAGCTACAAGGTCGAAGGCATCGGCTACGACTTCATCCCCGACGTGCTCGACCGGTCGCTCATCGACCAGTGGGTCAAGACGAACGACCGCGACAGCTTCCGCATCGCCCGCAAGCTCATTCGCCAAGAAGGTCTCCTCTGCGGCGGCTCGTGCGGCGCCGCGACCTGGGCCGCGATGCAGGTCGCCAAGGAAATGCCCAAGGGCTCGCGCATCGTCGTGATCCTCGCGGACTCGATCCGCAACTACCTCTCGAAGTTCGTCGACGACACGTGGATGCGTCAGAACGGGTTCGTCGATCCGGACTGGGAGCTCGGCACCATCGGCGACGTCGTGCGCGCGCTGAACCGCAAGGCGGTCTTCACCGTGGACGACGAGCGCACCATCGGCGATGCGATCGCGACCTTCAAGGAGCACGGCATCAGCCAGCTGCCTTGCACGCACGAGGGGCGCCTCTCGGGCATCGTCACCGAGAGCGACCTGCTTCGCTTCCTCGTGGCGGGGCGCTCCGAGGCGACGCCGCTCGCGGAGGTCATGGTTCGACGCGTGGCCACGGTCACGATGGACGAGTCCGCCGGTGAGCTCCCGGGCATCTTCGAGCGCGGCGAGGTTGCGCTCGTCGTCGACGGCGACCGCGCCGTGCAAGCGCTCGTCACCAAGATGGATCTCATCGACTTCCTCGCCGCGCGCGCGCGCCTCGGCGGCTTCGCGAAGGGCGCGTGAACGAGACCACGCGCACCGCGCTCTTCGTGGACGGTGCCGCGCTGGGTACCCTCGCGGCTTCCTATGCCACGAGGGCTTCGGCGTACGTGGGCCCGGAGCTCTGCCTCGTGAAGCGTGTATTGCACATGCGTTGCGCGGGTTGCGGTCTCATGCGTTCGTTCGCATCGCTCTGGGACGGAAACCTCGCGGAGGCCTTCCGCATGCACGCCATGGGGCCCCTGCTCTTCGCGGGGCTCGTGCTCACGCCGCTCGTGGACGGCGCGCTTTTGGCGCTGCGTCGGCCGCCGTTCGTGACGAACCTCCTCGGGGTGCGGCCCGTGCAGGTGCTCGTCGCGATCGGCGTGATCGCGGCGTTCTACGTTCCGTTCCAGGAAATGCGCTGAGCTTGGTCGATCTCGCCTGCTAGGCGCGGATCGCCTTCACCGCGGCGCTCACGAGCTTGCCGTCGGCGGCGAGGCCCTGGCTCTTCACGAGCTTCATCGCCACACCGGTCGCAGCGCCGTCGTTGCCGGCGGCCTTGATGGCCTCGTGGACCGGCGCGAGCGCGGCGACGAGGTCGGCCTCGGACATGCCCTTCGGCAGGAACGCGCTCAGGAGCTCGATCTCCCGCACCGCGTCCGCCTTGCGCGGGTCGCCCTCGGGCAGCGCGGCGCGCGTCTCCTCCGCGCCCTTCAGGAGCTTCTTGAGGATCGCGAAGCCCTCTTCGTCGCTGCCCGTGCGGCCTGCACGCGCAGCGTCCGTCGTGAGCTCACCCATGGCGGTGCGGTAGACCTCTTTGGCGATCGTGTCGCCGGACTTCATGGCGGCGATCATGGCGGCTTTGACCGTGTCGGTGAGCATGCGCTCGGTGTCGTCGAATTCCTCGAGAGCGTCAAGGCCGCTCGAACCCTCGCTCGACGCGGGCGACGGATCTCACGGGAGCGCGCCGGTGCCGCGGGCGAGCTCTTCGGTGAGCAGGCGCTGCTCCTGCTTGAGGAGCCGCGCGAGGTCTTCGCGGTCCGGCTTCACGCTCACGAGCAGCTGCGCGGCCTCGACGGCTTGCCGATGGCGACCGAGGCGTGCGGCGAGGTTCGCGAGCCCCTCGGTGATCGCCAGGTTCGCGGGGTCGGCTTCGTGGGCGCGGCCGTAGGCCGAGAAGGCTCGGCCCGGGTTTCCAAACTGGAGCTCGAGGTTCGCGATCGCCATCAGGCGCCCCACGCAGCCGGTCGCGTCGAGGCATGCGTTCGCCGTCAGCTCGTCGAGCGCCTCCGTGAGGACCTCGCGGAGCCCTGCCCTCCCGGCGAGCTCGACGAGGCGAAGGTTGCAGTCTGCACGGTCTGCCACGCGGTCGAACGCGGCTCGGAGTCGTGCAACGCCTTCGGTCGCAAAGCCCGCCAGGAGCAGCGCCTCGGCCTCGACCGCATGGCCGTGGCAGCGCGCCGGGTTGCGCGCCTGAAGATCACGAGCAGCGATCGTTGCATCTTCCACGCAGCGCGCGAGGCCTGCACCGTCGCACCAGGGCATGTGAAGCCGGAGCGCGGCGAGCGCACGTGCCGCGCGACGCTCGAGCAGCGCGCCGTCCCCCGCGTCGAGTCTCGCGAGCGAATCTTCGAACGTGAGCACGGTCGCGGGCATGCGTGAGGCCAGGAGGCGCACGAGGACTCCGAGGCTCGCTTGGCGGGTCTTGTCGTCGCCGTGGGGCACGAGCTCGAGGGCTTCGTCATGGGTGCGCACGAGGCGGAGTCCCTCGCGTACGGCGGGCTCCACGAGGCCTGGCTCGTCGGTGGCGGCGCGGCGGTAGGCGTCGCGCGCTTGCGCGGGGTTCTTGTCGACGAGGTAGCGCGCGAGGAGGATCTCGGCGGGACCGTGGTGGGGGTCGCGCTCGAGGGTGCGCGCGGTCCAGGTGAGGAGCTCGCGGTCACGGTCGAGGGCGGCCCGGTAGGCACGCATGTACGGGAAGAACGGCTCGGCCGGGTGCCGGAGCGCAAAGCGCACGTAGGCGGCATCGACCTCTTCGTGTGTGCGCGTGAGGTCGAGGATTTCGCTTCGCGCGCGGAGGCGGTCGGCCGCGAGGTAGTCGTTCGAGCGCAGCCCGAGAAACCACGAGAGCACCACGAGCGCGAGGCCCGTGGCCCAGGCCGCTCCGCGCCAAACGGACCGCGCGCGCGCGTCGAGGGTACGCCCCCGGTGGCCCGCGACGACCACGCCCACACACGCGGTGCACAGCACGCCGAGCGAAGGAACTTCGGATCCAAAATCGCCCATGTTTTGCAGGGCAACACCGATCACGGCGACCCAGGGGCCCACCGGCGGCACCGCGCGCTCGTACACGGTGCGAAGCCGCAGCGCGAAGGCGATGCCCACGAGGGCGACAACCGTGACGGGAATCCCCCACTCGCAGAGCCAGTGCGGCACGAGGCTCTCCGGTGCCTCCCACTCCATGTGCACGCCGCGCTCTTGCACGGCCGGGTAGGCGCTCGCGAAGGCGCCGCGGCCCACGCCCGTGAGCGGAGCTTGCGGCACGAGGCGGAGCGTCGCCTTGATGTCGTCGAGCTTACCGAGGCCCGGGTCGAGGAGCTCGTTCCACGCGCCGTCGGAGGAGCCGAGCACGATGAGCGCGAGGCCGAGGCCGACCGCGAGCGCCATCGCAATGCCCACGAGACCGAGGTTGCCGCGGCGATGGCGCGCGTACCAAGAGCCTACGGCGACGAGCGCTGCGCTCACGACGAGCGCGCTCGTGCCACCGCGGCTCGCGACCCACACTTGCGTAGCAAGGAGACCGGCCGCCAGCACGAACGCGAGCAAGCGCGGCAGCGGCGGCTCCGGCGCGAGACCCCACGCGAATACGATGGAAAAGCCCATCGTGAGGAAGCTCGCGAGGTGGTTGGGGTTGTAGACCGGTCCGCTGTGGCGCCCGAGCCCTTGCGGCGGCGCGTAGACGCCGAAGACCTCGGGGAGCTCGCCGAGCCCGTGCACGAGCGAAACGACCGCGAGGAGAACGACCGAGACGAGCACCGCCCCTTCGACGCGCCGTGCGCCTTCGCGCGACCGTGCCACGCGCACCGTAGCCAGCAGCGTGAGGCCGTAGAGCAGCGCGCGCTGCACGTTCTCCCAGGTGCCGAACGGGTCGACCGTAATGGGCGCGCTCGCCGGTGCGGCGATTCCCAGCGGGTGCAGCGCACGGCTCCACGCCTCGGCCGAGAACGGCGCGAGCTTTTCCAGAAGCGCGAGCGGTATGGGGGCGAGCTGCGCGAGTGTGTAGAGTGCAAGTAAGGAGACGACCGCAACGAGCACGCGCGCGGGCGTGCGCAGCGAGGTGCTCTCCGTCGACCCGGAGGCGACGATGGCCGCGGCCGTCACGAGGCCCGCGACGGGCGCGAGGAACGCGGTGGTCGCGCTCGCGAAGAGCTCGGGCGCGAGCACGATCGCCGCCGCGAGGAAGCCGAAGCCCCAGCGCAGCGAGCGATCGAGCCCGCGCGACGATGCCACCTCGTCGAGGTCGGCCTCGCGCACTACTTCGTGACGCCCTTGTTGAACGTGTTCGCGTTGGGAATGCTGCGGAACTGCTTCAGAATCGACGGGCGGAGCGCCACCGGCGCCTCGAAGCGGAGCGTGCCGAAGCGCGTGGCCTTGTGGAAGTTGCCCTGGCCGAGAATCGGCGACCAGGCGGTGCCGCCGTTGTCCTTCATCGCGTACGCGTTCAGGCGCCAGCTCGTGCCGGGCTTCGGCGGCGCGTTCTCGGAGCCCACGAAGGAGGCCCAGGGGATCGCGATCTCGACGTCGTAGCCTTCGTCTTTGTCGTCGTCTTTCGTGAGCGTTCCGTGCACCGCGACGGCGCTCTCGATCTTCGCGTCCCAGTCTTCGTGACCGAAGGGGCCGTTGTCGCCGCCCTTCGGCGCGTTGTACTCGTCGAAGCGCGACTTGAAGACCTTGTTCTCCGGGTTGACCTGGATCTCGAAGTAGTTCCGGTTGTCGCCGTCGCCGTCGGGGTCGACCATGAGCTCGACCGTGTCGCGGGTCCAGAGCTTCGGCTGGCCGGTCGCCGTGAACCAGCCGGGGTTCTTCGTCTTGTCGAAGCCGCCGCGCACCTGTGCGCTCTTCACGTTGAAGAAGACGTAGAGCTTCTGGTCGTCGTAGGCGAAGCGTGCGGTGCCGCGTGCGGGGGCTTCGGGCGCCTCAGCCCCGGAGCCCACGTCGACGAAAGGGCCGGTCGACGCTGCCCCCGCCCAAAAGGCCTCGTCGGCTTTCCCGTCGACGGTGACCGTGTCGTTCGCGCCGAGCTTCGTTGGGCGGAGCTCCGGCGTCGCCGTGCGGTCGCCGGTCTTCGGGGGCTCCTGACCGGTGAGGCCGGTCTTGACGCGCACGAGGATCACCCGGTTTTCGCCGTCGTTGGGGCCGCTGACGACACGCAGGCGCGCGTTGTCTTTCCACACGCCGACCATCATCTCGATCTCGGGCTGCGTGGCCCAATCGGGAACGCGCCAGGTCTGCTCGTCGACGTAGACCTTGCCCTTCTCCCACTTGTCGGGACCGAGGAGCTGGCTGTCGCCGCGCTGCTCGCGGATGACGCCGTTCCAGTCGAGGTTGTCGTACTTGTCGGTCTTCGGCTCGTGCACGTGCGTGAAGAGCTTCCAGCCGGCTTCGACCGGGCCTTCGGCCTGCCAGTAGTACGTGATCTTCACCTCGGTCCCGGGCGCGGCGGTCTCGGGCGTGACCTTGTAGCCCACGATGCGGACCTTGTTCTCGAAGTTGACGTCGGTCTTCACGACCCCGTCCGCGGGCAGCGCGGCGAGCACGTACTCCTTCGTGCGCTCGCGGTCTTCGGAGGAGCCCTTCTTCGAGTTCGAGATGCAGGCCGCGCTCGCGATGGCGAGAGCCGCGGCAACGATGCGGG
>CAIOHM010000306.1 GCA_903858055.1 uncultured delta proteobacterium | reverse complement strand
CGACGCCGCCGCAGCGATCCAAGCGGCCTGCCTCGCTCGTGCCAAAGGTGACGCCGCTCGTGCTGCGCGCCGGGTAGAGGACGACGCCGTTCCACAAGAGGCCAATCGCCACGTCACCGTCGGTGAACGATTCGGGAGCCGCGTTGCAGCGCGCCTGGAGCGGCACGGCGAGCTCCCAGTCTTGCGCGACGGCCAAGCCGGTCTGCGTCGTTTGGTAAGGGGGCAAGCCCGTCGCTGTGAGGAGCGCGGAGCCGTCGCCGTCGGCGCAGGTGACCGTGACCGCGGAGCCCGTGAACGCCGTTTTGAGGGCGCTGCACGTGTGCGTGATGTCGCTGCAAAGCGGCGTAGCAACGGTGGTGCTGGTGCTGCTCGACGAGCTGCTCTCGGAGGCGCAGCCAAGAGCCGTGCTCAAGGCACCCATGGCGACGCCGAGGGCGGCAAGGAGTGAACGCGTGGTCCTCATGGCGACACCATTTCGGCGAGGGATTCCGCGGCCGTGTTGCCGTACGCGCCCTCGTTGTAGATCGAGACGTGGGAGCCTGGGACCGTGGTCGAGACGCTCTTGAAGAGGTCGAACGCGGGCTTCGTGAGGCCGTCGCTCTCGAACGCCTTCGTCGCGAAGGTGTCGGAGAACTGATCGGCGACCCAGCTCGCGAGGGTGCGGTCGTACTGCGCGCCGTACGAAGACTCGGCCGTGTTGGCGGCGGTGATGAGCAGCGCGCCGAAGAGCGGCGCTCCCGGCGTGGAGCCGGTGCCGCCGCAGCCGAGCGTGATGCCGCCCGTGAAGGGCGAGCCGAAGACGCCGCTGTAGCAGGACTCGATGAGGAAGAGGATTCGCCTGTATTTCTTCGCGCTTTGCATGTCGCAGAGCGCGAGGCGGAGCGACTCGGGCGAGAGCAGCGCCGAATCGCTCGTGCCGTCGATGCCCTCGGAGACGGTGCTCGCGCCGAGGGGCATGCCCGCCGGGCCGCCGTGCCCGCTGATGTAAACGTAAATGTTCGACGCGTCGCTCGTGCGGAGCACCTTCGGGGTGCGCGTCGTCACCTCGCCGGTGAGCACGCGCAGGAAGTCCGACGCGGTGAAGTTCGCGAGCGGGTAGTCGTAGGTGACGTCGCTGTAGAGGTTCGGGCCGCCGCTCTGGTTGCGCACCGTCGAGGCGAGCGTGTTCTCCGTCGCGTTCACGAGGTCGTCCGCGCCCATGAGGATGATGTGATCGCGAGGAATTCCTCGGTCGAGGAGCGCGCGGTACTGGCGCAGCGCATCGGCCTGATGGCGGTAGTTGCTCCAGCCGTCGGAGAAGGTCGCGATGAAGGCCCAGGTGTCGGCTTTGGCCTTTGGGGGCGTGAAGCCTGGCGTCAACGTGGGCGTCGCGAGCGAGGCGTCCTTTGGCGACGCGAGGGCTTTGCTCGCGGAGAGGAAGTTCGCTTCGCCCGTGAAGTAGGACTCCTTCTTGACGAGGCGACCGCGCTCGTAGACCCAGCGCGCGTAGGTGCTGCTCGTCGGGTCCACGTAGAGGCCCGAGGTGTACGTCAAATTGCTCGCGGCGCCGGTGACGTCGGGAAACTCGCCATTTCCCAGGAGACGAAGGCCCTCGGCGATGCCCTCCTTCGAGAAGGGAACCTTCTTGCCGCGACCGTCGACGACCTTGCGCAGGGCCTTGTCGAGGGCTGCACCCGTCGCGCCACCCGAGGCCTCGAGACCGTACGCGAGGAGGAGGACGGCGTCGGCGGCGCTCGCGGAGTTTGGCGGGATCGTGGTCCTTCCGGTCGCCT
>CAIOHM010000305.1 GCA_903858055.1 uncultured delta proteobacterium | reverse complement strand
GGCGCGCTCGAGCGCGGCGACGAGGCCTTCATACATCGCGTGCGTCAGCGCGTTCCGCCGGCTCGGGCGGTCGATCGCGACCTCGAGGATCGCGCCGTTCAACGTGACGTGGACCGCACCTTCGCCCATGGCTTTCTCCTGCCGACGTTACCGAGACGACACCGCCCGAAAACTTGGGCGTAGCAGACTTCCCCGACCGGGCGAAAAGAAGGCAGCTCCGCGGCTCGCCGCCCGCCCGCAGACGAAAAGCTTTCGCCGAGGAGACGCGGCCTCGGTGACCCAGCCGCGAAAAATGCACGTCACCCGTGTCGGCTCGCTGCCAAACGCGCTCGACGCCGCTATCGTTCCGCCCATGAAGAAGCTCCACGGCGCCGTCGCCCTTTTGGTTGCATCCTGCACGGGTTTCTTGGTCGCTTGCGGCTCGACCTCCACGAGCGGCGCGGGCACCTCGGTCGTCGTCGACGCGGGGTCCGCCGCGGACGCTGCACCGACCATCACCACGACGAGCTGGTACGCGAACGGCAAGCCTTTCGTCGATCGCTACTGCCGCTCGTGCCACGGCGGCGCGGGGCCCGGCACCGGCGACTTCACGAGCTACGAGAACGTCTCCGCGCTCGCGCAGCCCATCCTCGCCGCGGTGACCTCGGGCCGCATGCCGCCCGGCGCCAGCGACCCGAAGTGCCGCGACTACGCAAACTCCGATCGGCGCTTCGTGAGCGACGCCGACCGCGAGAGCTTCGCGAAGTGGGTCGCCGAGGGAACGCCGAAGGGTGAGCCCAAGGGCGAGGCCGAGGTGCCGCCGATCGACGAGACGATCGCGAGCCCCGACCTCGTGGTCAAGGCCGCGGCCGCGTACGCGCCGACCTTTTCGAACCCGAACGAGCCCGGCAACGAGTACCGCTGCTTTGCGATCAAGCCCGGCCTCACGGGGAACAAGTTCATCACCTCGATGGGCCCGGTGCTCGACAAGAAGTCGATGATCCACCACATCGTCGCGTACCGCATCGCCGAGCCGAACCTGCCGGCTGCGGGCAAGAACTTCCCGGCCGAAGGCTGGTCGTGCATCGACATGGTGAACGCGGGCATCAACCCGTCGAACCCCTTCCAGGGCGACGGCATGATCGTCGCTTGGGCTCCGGGCACGGGCGCCTTCAAGTTCCCGGAGGGCACGGGCCTCTCGCTGAAGTCGACGGACGCGGTCGTGCTTCAGATTCACTACTTCCAGAGCGGCAAGGAGCCCGCGGGCACGAAGGACCACACGGGCTTCGCGTTCAAGTTCGCCGACTCCGTGCAGACGCCGCTCCTCATCGCGCCCGTCGGCAAGACCAACTTCCGCATCCCCGCGGGCGACGCGAGCTACTCGTACTCGGGCAGCTTCGGCCCGCTCCCGGTCTCGCTGAAGATCTACGGCACGATGCCGCACATGCACGTGCTCGGCACGGGCTACGAGCTCTCGGTCACGAACGGATCGAACCCGAGCACCTGCGTCGCGAAGAGCGACCACTACGAGTTCGGCAACCAGGTCACCTACTTCTTCAAGGAGCCGGTGCAGGTGCCTGCGGGCGCGAAGGTCGACTTCCGTTGCACCTGGGACAACAGCGCCGCGAACCCGAACCAGTTCAACAGCCCGCCCGTCGACGTGAGCTACGGTGAGCGTACGGATCAGGAGATGTGCTACGCGTTCACGATCCTTGCACTCTGAACGCATCTCGCGGAGGGTCTGCTCGGGGGCGGTCGTGCTCGGCACGGTCGCCCTCGTGGCGTGCGGGGACGAGGCGGCGACGGCGAGCCACGCGGACGGCGGCGTGCCGACGAACGGGAACCTCCTCGACATCGATCGCTACGAGAGCCCCGACCCGGCGCCCGATCGCGACGCAGCCCACCGCGAGGCCGGCTGCGCGATCGGCGTGCCGCGCATCGAGGATGGCACGCTCGAGTTCGAGACCAACGACTGCCTCGTGTTCTGGGCCGGGATCCCGCTGCGGGGGCCCGTCAACGCCGGCGAGGCCCTCACGCTCGTGACGACGCACAGCCCGCTCGCGGCGCGGGCCCCCGCCGAAGCTCACCTGCGCGTCGACCTCGAGGGCGAGACGCTCGTCGATCGGCTCATCCCCATCCCTTCCCCCGACGCGATCGTCATCGACACGGTCACGCCGACGCGAGCGCACACGACGGGCGCACGGCTACGCGTGCACCTGCACAACCACGGCGCCAACAACTGGCGCGTGGTCTCGCTCGCGCGCAAGTGAGCGGTGGCCGCTCAGCGCTTCGCGCCGCCGTTGATCCACGCGCGCACGCCCTCGACCTGCGCCGCGGTGAGCGTGCCGCCCCGCGACTCCATGGCGGAAACGGAGTCCTTGTTGCAGCCGCCGCTCACGAAGGCCGTGCGCGTTGCGCGGTCGATCGAGGCCATGAGGAGGGACTTCGCGGCGTCGCCTGGGACGACGAAGGCCACGTCGTTGCAGGCGGCGTTGTTTCCCGTGAGGCCCGCCGCCTTGCCGAGGAGCGAGGTGTACGCCTTGTCGGCCGAGGAAAAATCCAGCGTGGACTCCGTCTCACCGGGGTTGTAGCCCGGGGCGCTCGCGCCGTGGCACCCGTTGCAGTTCTTCGAGAGAACCGTCGTGTACACGCCGTCGAAGGAGCTTCCGCCTCCGCCGGTCACGTTCGAGACGGCCTCGTCGGCGGCGCTGCAACCCGCGAGTTCGAGCGCGGCGACGGCGAGGGAGAGGGCGAGGGCCGAGGTTCGGAGGGCGGTCTTCATGGGCCGCTACTGTGACACGGCTCGCGGGTCGTCGCCAAGCAGCGCCAGCAACGCCGCGAG
>CAIOHM010000304.1 GCA_903858055.1 uncultured delta proteobacterium | reverse complement strand
TCGAGGGCAGTGAACGGGAACGTCATGAGCGCGTGCCCGCCGGGCTGCACGACGCGGGCGATTTCGCGAAGCGCGGCGCTGTAGTTCGGCACGTGCTCGAGCACGTCGAACGACGCGAGGATCTCGATCGACGCGTCCGCAAACGAGAGGCGCGTCAGGTCTTCATGGCGCAGGTCGCCGACGAGCGTTCCCGAAGCGAGCGACGGATCGATGAACTCGGACCCGACGGTCTGCGGGTGGTTCGCCTTCAGCCATCCGTACATCGGGGTGGTCTGCTCGGTGAGGTAGACACGCGACGACGGCTGGAGCCCGCACAGGCGCCGCATGAGCGTGATCGCCGCGCGCGAGCGGTTCATGAGCTGCGTTTGGGAGCACCGAAGCGTCTCGCGCCAGTTCGGGTGCTCCAGCGCTCCGTCCACGTGCAGCGCCACGGGTGCGCCCGCCGCCTCGGAGAACGCCTCGACGGTGGGCTCCCCGCCGCGGAGCGCGAGCTGCTGCGCGAGGGCGTCCTCCGCCTCCGCGATTCCGCGAAACGTGCGGTGGTGCTCCCGCCAGACCGCGGTGAGGTCCTGCCGAAAGCGCGTCGTGAAGAAGAGCTCCTCGGGAAAAGCCGAGAAAAACTCGCGGACCTGCCGTTGCATCTCGACCGTGCCTCCACGCCGCATGATCGCGTCGTCCGCCGACCGTAGTCGCTCGCGGGACGAAGTTCACGCGTGTCGTCCTTCGATGGGTGCGCGCACAGCGAGGTCCCGGTCCCGCGAGTTGCTTCCTTGACGCCACGCGGCGCCGATTCGTGGTTGGAAGGCCCCATGAGCTCGACACGAGAAGAGCGCGAGGTCCCCGCCCCGAATCGGTTCCTCATCGTCTGCGCGGCGAGGACGGGCAGCACGCTGCTGCGGCTGAAGTTGCAGAGCCACCCCGACGTCTGTTGCCACGGGGAGATCATGACCCCCGACCCGACGCGCGCCATGCAAATCACAGGGATGCATCCCCAGCACAAGAGCAACCTCCGCGCCCTCGTGCTCGACACCCGGCGCGAGGACCCGGCGCGCTTCCTCCGCGACTTCGCGCTGTATCCAGGCGGCTTCCGCGCCGTCGGCGCGAAGATCAAGTACGCGGAGCTCCTCCCCGAGGTCATCGGCAACGCCCACGCGTGGGTCCTCGCGAACAAAGACCTCAAGATCATCCACCTCAAGCGGCAGAACCTGCTGCGCCGCCTCGTCTCGCACGAGCTTGCCGTGCAGAGCGGCGTCAACATGGTCCTCGAGGGTGGCCCCGTGCCGGAGTACAAAAGCCTCCAGCTGGACTTCGAGGCGTGCACCCGAGACTTCGATGCCGTTCGCGCCGAGGAGGAACGCTTTGCGGCGCTCTTCGCGGACCACCCCGTGATCGACGTCACCTACGAGCGCGTCGCCGACCCGAGCTCCGGCGAGTGCGAGCGGATCCTCGATTTTCTCGGCGTGCCCCACGCACCGCTCCACACGCCGATGGTCAAGCTTGGCCGTGACGACCTGTCGGAGAGCGTCGGAAACTACGACGAGCTGCGGCGGCAAGCCCAAGGCACGCGCTACGCGCACTACTTCGACTGAGGGCGCGTCAGGCGTTTTGGCGCTGCCCGCAACGGAGACGGAACTCGGCGAGCCGCGCTTCGGCCTCCGGCAGCGCCGCGAAGCGCCGATCGAACTCCTCCACCACGCCAGCGTACAGCCTGAGATCCGGCGCGTTCGCCGTCTCGAGGCGCTCGAACACCGCTTCACCGAGCGCTTCGCGTAGCTTGCGCACGCGCTCGCCGCGGGATTCCGCGACGGACTGGCCCACGTTCAGCGCGACGCAGGAGAGGTCGATGCGAGGGAAGTGCGGCCGCAGCGCCTCCTCGAACAGGACCATGCTCTCGTCGAAGCGCTCCACGAGCCCGAGCATCGCGAGGGAGCGCGCGAAGGCGAGCGCGTTCGCCTCGTCGGCCGCATCCGGCATGGCGAGGAAGTCGAGGCGCGGAGGCAAGCACTTGACCACGTGGAAGTTTCGGATCGTGGGGCCCACGAGGGGATCGAGGCGCCAGGCGACGTACTCGGCGAGGCTCGATTCGCGTGCTTTGCGGGGCCCGGGGTTCGGCGAGTGCTCTTGTTTGCGCTCGAACGCGTAGACCGAGGTCACGCGCTCGATGGGGTGCCGGAACATCGTGATGACGGCGAATTGCACGCCGGCGATCACGGGCAGCGGCAAGGCGAGGTGGTGCGTGGAGAGCGCCGCGACGCCCGGATGGTCGCGCAGGTACTCCTCGAGGTACCGAGCCCCTTGCTGCATGGCCGCGTCGTCGCGGTGGTCGACGAACGCCGCGCCGAACTCGCGCGCGAGCGCTCCGTCGAGGGTCGTCCCGGCGTTCTTGAACAGGTGATTGTGGATGATCACCACCCTGCGCACATCGGGCATGAAGAGCCTCCGGGAAGACGACGTTCGAGGAGCGCGAACGCCGCCGAGGGGGAGGCGAACGAACGCGTACGCGTGGAGGGTGCACGTACCGCAACCCAAAGACCGATGCGAAGCGAAAGCCGTGGTCTGACTGCTGCCTCGCGCGCCCGCCGGACCACGGGCCGGGTGGCGACTTCGCCGAGGAACGACGCGAGGCATCCACGCGATTTGACGCAGGCCGCTTGCTCTGGCGTTGGGTCGCTGAGATCATGGCCTCGAAAGGTCTCGTTGCCCACACCATGAACCATCGCACCGCCGCTCTCTCCGCCGTCGGAGCCTTCGGGCTCATCCTCGTCGCCGCGTGCAGCGACAGCACCTCCGGCGGGAGCTCGGGCGCGGGCGACGCGGGCGCAGCAACGGCCACGCTGCGTACCCGCATCATCGTCCCGCCGACGAAGGCCGCGCGTCAGGACGGCTACGGGACCTCCTCCTCCGCGCTCTCGGGTCAGAACGCCGCGGCCGGTCTCGAGGAGCTCTCCTACGCGATCCGAAGCATCGCCATCTGCAAGAACATGACGACCGTCGGCACGGGCTTCTCGAACCCTCAGGACTGCCTCACGGTCTACGACGCCGCGCCGGTGCCGGAGCTCGAGTACGATCCCTCCGGCGATTTGCTGCCCTTGGCGTCGGCGGCCCGCGGGCTCGACGCCCCCTTCGTGGACCTGATGACGGCCGCGGGGCGTGCGCGCCTCGCGACCACCCGCGCGCTCTCTGCCGCCGACGTGCGCGAGTACCAATACGGCTACATCACGTGGTATCCCCCGATCAAGGTGAAGGCTTCCGTCGCCATTACGGGGGCTTCCGCAATGTATACGCGTGACGGTGCGACGAGCGTCGTGGTGATGCCCGACGGGTACCGCCACTACGTGACGACCGCGAGCGCTCCGTTCTCGAGCGCAGCGTCCGCGGAGCGCGCCGTGGTCATCTCCCCGAACGGCGGGAACTGGTTCAAGTTCCAGCGCCCGCTCGTGATCCTCGCGAGCGACGTCACGGCGGCCCCCGAGGCCGACGCTTCGGCGGAGGCGGGTGCCGGTGGCGCGGGCATCGACCTCGACCTCGTCTTCGACCCCGAAGCCATGATCACCGCCTTCACCGAGCGCGCCAGCGAATCGAACGCGCCGCTCGTCGACAGCACGGGCGCGGGCTTCCACGTCCCGATGCTCGACCTCGCGCCCATCGTACGCACGGCGGGCAAGACCACGGTCCGGGAGGACTGGGTCGCGGACCTTGGCGGCGGCTTCGGCTACCGCCTCTCGCTCTACGGACTCGAGCCCGACCCGAACCGCACCATCTACGGCGTGCTCTCGCGCATGTTCACGACGAACAACACGGTCGCTGCCAGCGACTGGTTCGCGGGTCAGAAGATCGCCGGCGTCAGCGTGGCCGCCGACGGGACGCGCACCTTCGTGGACCCGAGCGGTGAGCCCATCGTCCGAGGCTTCACGCGCACGGCGGTCGCCGCGGACGCCGGTGCGACGACGAACGGCGAGATCCGCTGCACGGGAAACGACGAGCGCCCCATGCCCCACGGCTTCTTCTTGCCCGGTTGCGCGACCGGTACGTGGCGCGCCGTGACCTTCACCGCGCGCTGAACGGAGCTCCGGCGTCGCGCTCCGCTCCGTTCACGGGGTGTGGGCGCGGCGCGTCTCCTCCCACGCCGCGGCGAGCTCGGCGCCGACCACGGGCCGCCACTCGCGAAAGCTGTAGTCTGCAACACCGGCGAGCGTGAACGGGTCGCGCGCGGCCATGGTTGCGGCCTCGGCGAGATCCTCCACGCAGAGGATCAAGACCCCGCCCGTGCGCGGCTCGAGCGGACCCGAGAGTACGAGCCGACCTCGCGCGTGGAGCTCGCGCAGGTAAGCGCGGTGCGCCTCCGTGTGGGCGACGACCGTTTCGAGGGGCTGGGTGTAGCGAATCTCGGCGAGGACGATCATGCCGAGCATGCTCGCGCCGAGCGGGGCGCAGCGCAAACGGAGTCGGCGGCGCGGTCGCTCAGCCGAGCGTGATGCCCTGGAGGAGCACCGAGGCGATCGCGAAGAGCGCGTAGGGGACCATGCCCGCGGCGCCCGCGTAGTCCTTCGCGAGGCGCTGGCCAAAGAAGAGCGCGAGGACGTTCACGCCCGCGAGCGACGCGCCCACGAACGCCACGAAGGAGCTCTTCGTAAGCAGGAGCTGCGCGCAGCCCGCCGCCGAAGCGAGGCCCACGACGATCTCGAGCACCGTGATCTGCGCGAGCATGATCGTACTGAAGCCCGCGAGGGGGCTCTTGGCGAAGTAGCCGGCGATGTAGCCCTTGTTGCCCTCCCAATCGAAGACCTTGTCGAGACCCGACTGGAGGAAGAGGATCGCGAGGAAACCGGCGGAGAGGGTCTGCGCGACCCACACGGCGAGGGCGTTCATGGCGCCCGGCGCATAGCAGGGGCGAGCGCGGCCTGCTCACGAAAACTGCGGTGAAAACCAGGGCGGCACGGGGCCAGTCGTGCGGGGTGCAAGGGGTTTGTGTCGGCTCGAGCCAAGGGGTAAGCACCCGCCACCCGTTGTGACTGCCCCCGAGAGGTCGATCTTGTCCGCACGTTTCGCTCCAAGCCTCCGCCCCACGGCGCTGCTCGTTCTCGCTTCGCTCTCCGCGCTCGCCGCCCCGGCGTGCAAGCAAGAGGCGCCCGCGCCCGCCGCCCAAGGCCCTGTCGAGGTGCTCGTCGTCGAGACCAAGCCGCAAGACTTGCCGATCTACGCCGAGTTCATCGGCACGCTCGACGGCAACGTGAACGCCGAGGTGCGCGCGCGCGTGCCGGGGTACGTCACGAGCGTCGACTACAAGGAAGGCAGCGCGGTGAAGGCCGGCCAGGTCCTCTTCACGATCGACCCGGTCCTCGCGCAGGCGAAGGCGACGCAGGCCGCGGGCGAAATGGCCACGGCACAGGCGGCGCTCGCGAAGGCCGACCGTGACGTCGACCGCTTGAAGCCCCTCGCGGCGTCGAACGCGGTGAGCCGCCAGGAGCTCGACAACGCGATCGCCGCGCAGCTCCTCGCAAAGGCGCAGATCACGGGCGCCGAGGGATCGTTGCAGACTGCACGGGCGAACCTCAGCTACACGAAGGTGACCTCGCCCATCGACGGCGTCGCGGGGCTCGCGAAGGTGCGCACGGGCAACCTCGTGGGGCAGGTGGACGCGACGCTCCTCACGACGGTCTCGCAGCTGGACCCGGTGCGCGCGCGCTTCACGATCTCCGAGCAGCTTTACCTGCGCTTCGCCGCTGAGCTCCAGCGCATCGCAAACAACCCGAACGCCGGGAGCAAGCTCGAGCTCATCCTCGCCGACGGCTCGGTCTACGCTCAGCACGGCCACCTCGCGATCGTCGACCGTCAGATCGACCCGACCACGGGCACGCTCACGCTCGAGGCCCTCTTCCCGAACCCCGAGCAAATCCTCAGGCCGGGGCAGTACGCGAAGGTCCGCGCGATCACCGAGCTCCGCAAGGGCGCCGTGGTCGTGCCGCAGCGTGCGGTGCGCGAGCTTCAGGGCATGACGCAGCTCTTCGTGGTGGGCGAAGGCGACAAGGTCGAGCTCCGCACGGTCACGATGGGTCCGCGCGTGGCGAGCAACTGGGTCGTCGAGGGCGGCGTGAAGGCAGGCGAGCGCGTCATCGTCGAAGGGCTCCAGAAGGTGCGCCCTGGCGTGGTCGTGGCGCCGCGTGTTGTGCCCATGGCGGCGAGCACGCAGACGACCGGCCAGGCGCCGAAGCCCGACACGCAGGAGAAGTGAGCCGTGGGTAACTTCTTCATCAAGCGGCCGATCTTCGCGATCGTCCTCTCCGTCGTCATCGTGATCCTCGGCGTGGTCTCGATGGGCAAGCTGCCGATCGCCCAGTTCCCCGACATCGTCCCGCCGGTCATCAAGGTCCAGACGAGCTACACGGGCGCCGACGCGCTCACGATCGAGCAGTCCGCGGCGACGCCTCTCGAGCAGAAGATCAACGGCGTCGACAACGCACTCTACATCCGCTCGACGAACTCGAACGACGGCACGATGTCCATCGAGGTCACCTTCGAGGTCGGCACGGACATCAACATCGACAACGTGCTCACGCAGAACCGCGTGGCCGAGGGTACGCCGGCGCTGCCCGCGGAGGTGAAGGCCAACGGCGTCACGGTGAAGAAGTCGCTGGGCATGCCCATGATGCTCGTCTCGCTGTACTCGCCGAACGACACCTTCGGCGCGGACTTCATCGGCAACTACGCGACCATCAACGTCATCGACCAAATCGCCCGCATCAAGGGCGTCGGTGCGACGAACCTCTTCGGTAGCTCCGAGTACTCGATGCGCGTGTGGGTGAAGCCCGATCGCCTCGCGCGCTTGGGCCTCACGGTCAACGACCTCCGCAGCGCGATCACGCGGCAAAACACGGTGAATCCCGCGGGTACCATCGGCGGTGAGCCTGCCCCCCCGGGCCAAGAGTTCACCTACACGGTGCGCGCCCAGGGTCGCCTCGTCACGGCCGAAGAGTTCGGCGACGTGGTCGTGCGCGAGAACAACGACGGCTCGATCGTGCGCATGAAGGACATCGCGCGCATCGAGCTCGGCACGCTCAGCTACCAGCAGCGCGCGCGCTACAACGGCAAGGCCGCGACGATCATCAGCATCTTCCAGAGCCCCGGCTCGAACGCGCTCAACGTCGCCGAAGAGGTGAAGCGCACGATGAAGGAGGCCTCGGCGCGCTTCCCCGAGGGGCTCTCGTACGCGGTCTCGCTCGACACGACGCTCGCGGTCGAAGAGGGCATCGGCGAGATCGTGCAGACGCTCTTCGAGGCGACGGTGCTCGTCATCCTCGTGGTCTTCCTCTTCCTCCAGAACATGCGCGCGACGCTGATTCCGCTCCTCACGGTGCCGGTCTCGCTCGTCGGCGCGTTCGCGATCTTCCCGCTCCTCGGCTTCTCGATCAACACGCTCTCGCTGCTCGGCCTCGTGCTCGCGATCGGCCTCGTCGTCGACGACGCGATCGTCGTCGTCGAGGCGGTCGAGCACCAGCTCGAGAAGGGCCTCTCGCCGCTCGAGGCGACGCAGAAGGCCATGGAAGAGGTCTCGGGCCCCGTCGTCGCGATCGCGGTCGTGCTCTCGGCGGTCTTCGTGCCCGTCGCGTTCCTGCCCGGTATCACGGGGCAGCTCTACAAGCAGTTCGCGCTCACCATCGCGATCTCCGTCATGATCTCCGCGTTCAACGCGCTCACGTTGAGCCCGGCGCTCTGCGCGCTCCTCCTCAAGCCGCGCGATCACGCGGCGAAAGGCCTCCTCGCGCGCGCGTTCGGCGCCTTCAACCGCGGCTTCGACGCGGCGACCGATCGCTACGTCGCCATCACCTCGCGCTTCGCCCGCAAGCTCGTCTTCGGCGGCGGCGGCATGCTGCTTCTGCTCGCGGCGGCGGCGGGCCTCGGCAAGAAGCTCCCGGGCGGCTTCGTGCCGAGCGAAGACCAGGGCTACTTCAGCATGAACGTGCAGCTTCCGCCGGCTGCGAGCCTCCAGCGAACAGATGCAGTCTGCAAGCAGGTCGAGGAGATCCTCCGAGGCATCGAGGGCATCCAGGCCATCGACACGATCGCGGGCTACAGCATCCTCTCGTCGACCTCGAGCCCCTACTCGGGCTTCTTCTTCGTGCAGCTCGAGCCCTGGGCGAAGCGCAAGAAGCCGGGCATGGATCTCGCCTCCATCGTGCAGAAGGTGAACGAGCAGGTCGCGAAGCTCCCCGAGGCGCAGGTCTTCGCGTTCCCGCCGCCGGCGATCCCCGGCATCGGCTCCGCGGGCGGCTTCTCGCTCCAGATTCAAGACCGCGCGGGTGGCACGCCCGAGGACCTCGAGGCGATGACCACGAAGTTCCTCGAGGCCGCACGCAAGCGCCCGGAAATCGGCTCGGCCTATACGCTCTTCTCGTCGAAGATCCCTCAGGTCTTCGTGAAGGTCGATCGCGACAAAATGCTCAAGCAGGGCGTCGACCCCTCGGAGCTCTACGGCACGCTCCAGGCCTTCATGGGTGCAGCCTACATCAATGACTTCAACCGCTTCGGTCGCCAGTGGCGCGTGTTCCTCGCGGCGGAGCCCGAGTACCGCTCGAACACCGACCAGATCGCGAACTTCTTCGTGCGCGGGAGCGGCGGCAAGATGGTGCCCCTCTCGGCGCTCGTGGAGGTCGTGACCACGAACGGCCCCGCGTACACCGTGCGCTTCAACCTCGCGCGCTCGGCGGAGGTCAACGGTGCGCCTGCGGCGGGGTATTCCTCGGCGCAAGCGATGGAAGCCCTCGAAGCGGTCGCGAAAGAGGTGCTCCCGGCCGAGTACGGTACGAGCTGGTCGAACCTCTCGTACCAAGAGCGCAAGGCGCCGCCCGCGGGCCCCACGTTCGCGGTCGCGCTCTTCTTCGTCTTCCTGATCCTCGCGGCGCAGTACGAGAGCTGGAGCTTGCCCTTCAGCGTCCTCCTCGTCGTGCCCGCGGCGGTCGTCGGCGCGTTCGCGGGGCTCCTCGCGGTGAAGCTGCCCTTCGACGTCTTCGGGCAGATCGGCCTCGTGATGCTCGTCGGGCTCTCGGCGAAGAACGCGATCCTCATCGTCGAGTTCGCGAAGGCGGAGCACGAAGCCGGCAAGCCACTCCTCGAGGCGACGCTCACCGCGGCCAAGCTCCGTCTGCGTCCTATCCTCATGACCGCGTTCGCGTTCATCTTGGGCTGCGTGCCGCTGATCCGCGCGACCGGCGCCGGTTCGGCCGCGCGCCACAGCATGGGCACGGTCGTCGTCTACGGGAGCCTCGCGGCGACCTTCATCGGCATCTTCCTCACCCCCGCGCTGTTCGTGCTCGTCGAGACCCTCGTCGGCAAGAAGGGCGCCCACGCGGGCTCGAGCACCACGGAAACGAAGGCTGCAGAATGAACACATTCGAACGCACCACGCGCGGCCTCCGCGCCGCGGGAACCTCCTTCGTCCTCGGCGCGCTCTTCGCGCTCACGAGCGGCTGCGCGATGGGCCCCGCCTACGAGCGCCCGAAGTTCGCGGTGCCCGAGACCTTCCGCGAGCAAGCCAAGCGCGACGACGTGCCGGATCTCGCCTCGCTCCCGTGGTGGGGCTCCTTCGGTGAGCCGGCGCTCGCGGCGCTCGTGGGCGAGGCGCTCGAAGCGAACCTCGACCTCGCCGTGGCGGTGCAGCGTGTGGAGCAAGCACGCCAAACGGCGCGCGCGGCCTACTGGGCGCTCTACCCGACGCTCGGCCTCGGCGTCGGGGCGGGGTTCGCGCACGGCAACGCGAACACGCCCACTGCGGTCCCCGGTGGCACCGCGAACGGCAACTTCACGGGTGGGGCCTCCGCCTCGTGGGAGATCGACGTGTGGGGTCGCCTGCGCCGCGCCGCGGAAGCGGCCGATCACCTCGCGCAGGCTTCGGAAGACGATCGCCGTGCGCTCTACCTGACGGTGGCCGCCGAGGTCGCGACCGCGTATTTCCAGCTCCGCGTGCTCGACTTGCAGATTGCACGCGGTCGCAGCGCGATCGCGATCCGTCAGCGCACGCTCGACCTCTTCGCCGAGCGCGCGAAGGGTGGCGTGGGAAACGACCTCGAGCAGGCGCGCGCCGAGGCCAACGTCCGCGACGCCGAGGCCCTCGTCGTGGCCTTCGAGCAGAGCGCGACGCTCACGGAGAACGCCCTCTCGCTGCTCCTCGGTCGACCGTCCGGTGCCATCGCGCGCGGGGCGCACCTCACGGCGCTCGCGCTGCCGCCGACCGTGCCCGCGGGCCTGCCCTCCACGCTCCTCGAGCGACGCCCCGACGTGCGTGCCGCCGAGCGGCGCCTCATGGCCGCGAACGCCCAAATTGGCGTCGCGGAAGCAGCGTTCTTCCCGCGCTTCGACCTCACGGGCTTCCTCGGCTTCGCGAGCACGGACCTCACGCGCATCGCCGCGGCGGGCGCGAGCGACGTGCTCTTCGGTGCGGCCGGAACCTTCGGCTACACCGCGCCGATCCTCGGTGGCGAGCGCCTCCAGGCGAACCTCGCGATCGCCAAGGCCGAGCACAAGGCCGCCACGCTCCTCTGGCGGCGCGCGGGGCTTACGGCCCTCCGCGAGGTCAACGACGCGCTCGTGCAGGTTCAGAAGACCGCCGAGGCGCACACGGCGCGTGATGCACAGGCCGAGGCGCTCCGGCGCGCGGTCGACAAGGCGGACCAGCGTTACCGAGGCGGCGTCTCGAATTACCTGGAAATCCTCACGGCACAGGAGCAGCTCCTCGCGGCCGAGCTCGCGGCGACGCAGGCGAAGGGGCAGCAGTTCGTGGCGCTCGTGGGGCTCTACCGCGCGCTCGGCGGTGGCTACGCGGCTCCGGCGCGGGCGGCTTCGAGCGAGGCGCCTGCGCAGGCCCGTTGACCGCATGGGGGGCGCACCTTAAAGCCCGCCCATGCCCCACAGCTCCGAAGACCTCCTCGCCGCCCTCGGTTCCATCGTCGACGCCGACGGCGTGTCGATCGTCCAAGCCGGCCTCGTGAAGGAAGCCGCCGAGGCGACCGGCCGCGTCGCGGTCACGCTCGAGGTGGGCAACGGCACCTCGCGGGCGGAGATCGGCCGGCGCGTGCGCGAGACGCTCGGCAAGCTCGAAGGCGTGGAACGCGTGGAAATTCGCTGGCGAGAAGAGATCCCGAGCCGCGCCGTCGGCGGTGACGACCCCATTCAGGGCGTGAAGCACATCGTGCTCGTCATGAGCGGCAAGGGC
>CAIOHM010000303.1 GCA_903858055.1 uncultured delta proteobacterium | reverse complement strand
GCGAGGACCCAAATCGCAGGAAATGACAGGCGCTTCACTCTTCGCCCTCGCTCTCGGGCAGCGGCAGACGACGACCGACGCGGAGCTTCGCGCTGCGGGCGCGCGGGTTTAGTGCCACTTCGTCGTCGCTGGCGGTGCGCGGCTTCTTCGTGAGCGCGCGCCACACGTCGCCTTGACGAAAGAGCTCCTTCACGAGGCGATCCTCGAGCGAATGAAAGCTCAAGATGGCGAACGATGCGCCGGGGGCGACCCGCTGCGTGGCCCATAGGAGGAGCCGCTCGAGCTCCTCGATCTCGCGGTTCACGGCGATGCGGAGCCCTTGGAACGTGCGCGTGGCGGGGTCGACGCCGCCGATGCGTGCAGGACCCACGGCGCGCACGATCGCGCGACGAAGGTCGGCAGTCGTCGCGAGCTCGTCCTCGTCGAAGGCCCGCTTGATGGTGCGCGCAATGCGGCGCGAGCGGCGCTCCTCGCCGTAGCGGTAGATGATGTCCGCGAGCTCGTCGGCGTCGAGGCGCCCGATGAGCTCGAGGGCCGTCTCGCCCGAGGTCGTGTCCATCCGCATGTCGAGGGGCCCCGAGTGACGGAAGCTCATGCCTCGCGATGGGTCGTCAATTTGCGGTGAGCTCACGCCGAGGTCCGCACAGAGCCCCGCGAGCGGCTCGCGCGTGAGCTCGTCGAGCACTTCGCCGCCGTCCGAGAACGCCGTCTGCAGCGCGCGGAAGCGGTCACCGAAGCGCGCGAGACGCTGCGAGGCGGCTTCGATCGCGCGCGGATCTCGATCGAAGCCGATGACACGCAGGTCGGGACGCCGTTCGAGGATCGCCTCCGTGTGCCCGCCGCCGCCGAGCGTCGCGTCGACGACGAGACCTCCTTGCGCCGCGGTCGCGATGACGCCCTCCACCACTTCGTCGAGCATGACGGTCGTGTGTTCGAAGTCGCCCATGCCTTGAGTCTCCTCGTCGAACCAAACGAACTCGTCGTCCGAGACCGCTTCGTCGAAACAGATTTGAAGCTCGATTGTCATAGGCCGAGCTCCGCGAGACGCGAGGCAATCTCCACGCGCTCGTCCTCCGTGGTGTCGAACGCGGCTTGCCACGCGCCCTTGTCCCAGAGCTCGGCGTAGCGCCCCTGCCCGGCCCAAACGAGCTCCTTGGCGAGGTGCGCATGATCGCGGAGCGTCTGCGGGATCAAGATACGACCCGAGTCGTCGACGTCGCACTCGACCGCGCCGCTCACGTAGATGCGACGGAGCTTCTGGACGGCCTTGTCGAAGCTCGGAAGCTTCGCGAGCCGCTCTTCGAACGCGAGCCACTCGCGCATCCCGTACGCGACGAGGCACGGGTCGAGCGAGCTCGTGAGGACGACCTTGGACTCGCCGGCCGCCACGAGCACGTCGCGATAGCGCGCCGGGAGGCTCGTGCGCCCCTTCGCGTCCATCATGTGTTCGTAGCGACCTCGAAACATCCTGCGTCCGTCGTTTGCCTGCGTGGGATGAGGCTCTGTGCCTGGACCATGGAGCCGCCGAGAGGCACTTCATGGCACTTCTTCCCACCGATGGGCGGACGCTACGTTTTTCCCGGCTCGTCCGTCAACAGAACGCGCGGGAATTTGGCCATTTTGGTTGCGAAATGAGGGGGGCTCTGGCGCAATGTCGACGGATGTAGGTTTCCATTCAGAGCGGCCCCCGCCCCTGCGGTCACCGCGTTTTTCATCGGCAAGCTCGCCCGGCGCGGGCCGTTTCGCTCGGAAGCGAGGCGCCGGTGGCAGAAAGTGCCGCGCCGCCGACGCCCCCGCCTCTTCCGCCGCGATCTCAGGGGTTGCGTTGGCAGGCCCGCGTCGCCGCGCCCGCCGTGGTCGCGCGGCAGCGGTAACCGCGGGGGCATCGGTCACCGGTTCCGCACTGACGGCTGCAGTAAGACCCGCCTGCATCATACACACAAATACCGGTTGTGCAGTCTACAGCTTTCTCGCAGCCGGCCCCCATGTCCGTCGCAACGTTCGCGCTCGACGAGGGCGCGGCGAGGCCCACGCGAGAGGCACGCTGGGGGTGTGCGACGGCGCGAGCGAGCACGTCGGCGTGGACGTCGATGCGCGTGTACGTGTTTCGCGCGTCATGGGCGTCACACGGGCGCGTTCCTCGGCTCACGACGCCGACGATGGCCCCGCTCTCGTCGTCCAACGCGGGGCCGCCGCTGTCGCCCGAGCACGTCGCCTCGCCGACCTCGAACTCACGCGCACTCACCTCGACCAGGCGCACGTGCTCCCGCGCACGCTTCTCCCCGGCCCCGACGCCCGCCTCCCCGAGGCCGAAGCCCACCGCGCGCACGCGACCACCGACCCGCGGAGCCGCCGCGGCGATGGGCACGGGCTTGATGGTCGTCACGGCGCGGTCGAGCACGAGCACGGCCACGTCGTTCCCGCACAGGTTCGTCGAGGGCACCGTAACGGTCGCGACGCCGCGCGCGAGCACCTGGCCCGTCGCGAGGTTTTCCCCGCTCAGAATGCGGATCGCCCTCGGGTCGCGATCCGCTTGCACGTGCCGCGTGCGACTCGGGCAGGTCACGGACGCGAGCGTCGTCGAGACACAGTGGCGAGCCGTGAGCACGAGGTCGGGCGCGATGAGCGTGCCGCTGCAGAGCCCCGTGTCGCCGAGCAGGAGCGCGACGACCGCAGGGTCTTTGCCGCGGCTCGGCGCACCGTGGACGATCGGGCTCGCGTCGATGTCGATGGGGGGATCGTCGGGCGCGTCGCCGTCGATGGGAGCGCCGCAGGCCGCCGCGAGCGCGAGCCCGGCGAGGATCAGAAGGTGCGTCGAGATGCGGCGAGCGATGTTCGTTTGGTTCGTCATGGAAGTCCTCCTGCGCCCTGGAGGGCAAGGGGCGTACCAGGCGCCCGCGCTGCGATTTCCCTAACGAACGAGCTTCATCTCGATGGCCACGGCCGGCCACGCGCTGGCCACGCGACCGTCGCGTCGCGTCGGTCGGAGCGTACGCCAGAAAAAAACCCCCGAATCGCTTCGGGGGCTCTCGACGCTTCTGGCCACGTGATGGCCAGCGCGGTCACTCGTCGTCGTCCTCGTCCTCGTCGTCGTCGTCCGAGTCGTCGTCGGGGAGCGCGGAGGAAGACGGCGCCGCGGGGTACGCACGGCCTTCCTTCTCGGCCTGCTGGCGGGCCTTCTCGGCCGCCGCGCGGGCCTGCGCGACCTTCTGCATCACGGCGGGCTTCGGCGCGATGATCAGGGTCATCGACTTGCCTTCCATCGCCGGGCGCACTTCGACGTTCGCGCAGTCCTCGAGGTTGTGCACGAGGTAGTCGAGCTGCTTCTGCGCCTCTTCCGGGTGCGCGATCTCGCGGCCGCGGAAGCGCACCGTGATCTTCACCTTGTAGCCCGCCTCGATGAAGCGGCGGCCGTGGCGGAGCTTCGTGTCGAGGTCGTGGTCGTCGGTCTTGGGGCGGAGCTTGAGCTCCTTGATCTCGACGACGGCCTGCTTGCGACGCTGCTCGGCGGCCTTCTTCTTTTCCTCGTACTTGAACTTGCCGAAGTCGAGGACCTTGCACACCGGCGGCTCGGCCTTCGGGTTCACCTCGACAAGGTCGAGGCCCGACTCCGCCGCGAGACGCAGAGCCTCGTGGGTCGCCATGACACCGAGCATGCCTCCGTCGGCGCCGATGACACGGACCTCCGGAACGCGAATGCGGTGGTTGATGCGGATCTGGGGACCGCGCTGCTGGTTGCGGGGGTCGAAGCGGGGGCGGCCGAGGGCCATCGAGGCGTGTGCGCTTTCTTGGCTGGAAAAACGGGTCGCGGACGGGTTTCCGCGCGGCAACCTTCGTGCGAATTGGCCCCGGACGTCAACTTCCGCGGCGCACCTCGCTCACTTTTTCTTCACGGGCATGGCGGCTTCCGGCACCACGCGGTCGAGGAAGGCCTCGAGGGGCATCGCGCCGAGCTCGCCGGCGTCACGCGAGCGCGCCGAGACCGTGCCTGCCTCCGCGTCCTTTGGTCCGACGACGACGAGGTACGGCACACGCGCCATGCGGCCCTCGCGCACCTTCGCACCGAGCTTCTCGGGGCCGAGGTCCGCCTCGACACGAAGCCCGCGCGCTTGCATCGCCTCCATGACCTGCGCCGCGTAGGCGTTCGACTTCTCGCTCACCGTGAGCACGCGCACCTGCACCGGCGCGAGCCACGTGGGGAACGCACCCGCGCAGTGCTCGAGGAGCACGCTGAAGAAGCGCTCGAGCGAGCCGAGGATCGCGCGGTGGAGCATGACCGGGCGGTGCTCCTTGCCGTCGTCGCCGATGAACCCGAGCTCGAAGCGCTGCGGGAGGTTCGGGTCGAACTGGATCGTGCCGAGCTGCCACGAGCGCTTGAGGGCGTCCTTCACGTGGAACTCGATCTTCGGGCCATAGAACGCGCCCTCGCCTGGCGTGATCTCGAAGGGCAAACCCGCGCGCTCGAGGCCCTCCTGCAAGGCGCCTTCGCTGCGATCCCACTCTTCGTCGGTGCCGAGGCGCTTCTCGGGGCGGGTCGCGAGCTTGATGTTCACGTCCGAGAACTGGAACGCGTCGTAGACCTCGCGGAGCATGAGGATGAACTTCTCGATCTCCTCGGCGACCTGGCTTTCGGCGCAGAAGATGTGCGCGTCGTCTTGGCAGAAGGTGCGCACGCGCGAGAGACCGTGCACGACGCCGCCGCGCTCGTAGCGGTGGAGGCGGCCGAAGTCCGCGACGCGCCACGGGAGCTCGCGGTAGCTGCGGCGCTTCGAGCCGAAGATCACGCAGTGGCACGGGCAGTTCATGGGCTTCAGCGCGAAGGAGTTCGCCTCGAGCTCTTTTTGCAGCGTGGAGGCCGAGTGGCCGTCGCCGTGCACCGGGAGCTCGAACTGATCGCTCGTCCACGTGCGGTAGAGGTTGTCGCCGTAGTTGGCGAGGTGGCCGCTCGTCTCGAAGAGCTTCGGCGAGAAGACCTGCGGCGTGATGACCTCTTCGTAGCCGTCGCGGTCGTAGAGCTTGCGCACGAACTCGACGAGGCCGTTGTAGACGCGCGCACCCTTCGGGAGAAAGAACGGCATCGCGGGGGCGACCGGGTCGAAGTGGAAGAGCTCGAGCTCTTTGCCGAGCTTGCGGTGGTCGCGGGCCTTGGCCTCCTCGAGCGCCTTCAGATGCTCGTCGAGCGCTTGCTGCGAAGGGAACGCGGTGCCGTAGATGCGCTGGAGCATTGGGTTGCGCTCGTCGCCACGCCAGTAGGCGCCGGCCACCGCGGTGAGCTTCACGGCAGCGAGGTGCTTCGTGCTCGGCACGTGCGGGCCCGCGCAGAGGTCGACCCACTCTTTGCCCGACTCGCCGTGGCGGTAGAGGCTGATGCGCTCGCCTTCGGGGATGCGCTGGAGGATCTCGAGCTTGTAGCTCTCGCCGAGCTTCGCGAAGAGCGCGTGGGCTTCGTCGCGGCTCACCTCGTCACGGCGGAAGGTGGAGTCCTTCGCGATGATGGCGCGCATTTCGTCCTCGATCTTCGCGAGGTCTTCTTCCGTGAAGGCGCCCTCCTTGCGATCGAAGTCGTAGTAGAAGCCGTCTTCGGTCGAGGGCCCGATGGTGACCTTCGTGCCCGGAAAGAGGCGCTGCACGGCGTCGGCCATGACGTGGGCGGTCGAGTGACGAATGACCTCGAGCCCCTCTTGCGAAGAAGCCGTCAGCGGAACGAGGACGCTTGCGTCGTCGATGGGCGTGTGGAGGTCGATGACCGCCTTGCCAACCTTCACGGCAATGACATCGGCGTGGAGCGGACCGGCCTTTTCGAGGAGCGCACGTGCGGTCGAGAGCGACATGGCGCGGCGCTTAGCACGGCACGCGTGGGCTCGGGACTCCTCGACGCGGTTCCGGCTCGCACGAAAACAAAAGCCGATGGGCTCGGGACCCGCCTGCGCTTGCTCCGCGTGCTCCAAAAACAAAAGCCGATGGGCTCGGGACCCGCCTGCGCTTGCTCCGCGTGCTCCAAAAACAAAAGCCGATGGGCTCGGGACCCGCCTGCGCTTGCTCCGCG
>CAIOHM010000302.1 GCA_903858055.1 uncultured delta proteobacterium | reverse complement strand
TCCGCGATCGACACCCACCACCCCGCCACCCGCTTGAACGACGGAGAAAGGCAGGAGAGAAGCGCGATGGACGCGAAGGCGGGGCGGCGGGCGTCGTCGCTGCGAAGGGGCCCCAGCATGCTCCGTTTCCGAGCGGGAGCTCATGCAGCGGATCGCGCCGGGTTGCGGCGACGAGCGGCGGCCGGAGGGACGAAAACGGTCGACGGGGGGTCGCACGCACGAGGCCGCGCCGGGGCGCTGGGTCTCCGCAAGCTGCCCTTCTCCGCGATCGACACCCACCACCCCGCCACGCGCGTGAACGATCCCGCCGCGTGAACGCGGATCCAAAAACAAAACCGAGCGGCGGAGCGAGGGCGAGCGAACGCCCGAAAGCTAGGACGGATTCCGCAGCCGTACTCCAGGTACGGCGAGGAAAGCCGGCCGACGATTTCGGGCGTGCAGCCGCCCGCAGCCTCCGCCGCTACAACCCCATGAGTTTGGCGATGTAGTAGCGCATGGTTTCGGTCGTCCCCCCGCCGATGCGGAAGAGACGCTGGTCGCGCCAGGAGCGGGCGATGGGGTACTCCTCGATGTAGCCCGCGCCGCCGTGGAGCTGGAGCGCCTGGTCCATGACCTCGGTCGTCACGTCGCCGACGAAGACCTTGCACATCGAGATGAGCTTCACCGTATCCATCGAGAGCGGCTGCTTTTGCTCGTATTTCTCGTGCTGGTACTCGGCGGCGGCGCGGTAGCAGAGCGAGCGTGCGGCCTCGATCTTGGTCTGGAGGCCGGCGATGGTCTGCTGCCAGTAGTCGCGCTTGATGACCGGCTTGCCCATGACCTTGCGCTCGGTCGCGTACTTGATCGCTTCGTCGAGCATGATCTGGGCGCCGGAGAGCGCGCTCGTCGAGCCGATGAGGCGCTCGGTCTGGAAGTTCTGCATGAGGTACATGAACCCCATGTTCTCTTCGCCGAGGAGGTAGCGCTTTGGCACGCGCATTTCCTCGAAATGGAGCTCGGCGGTGTCGCTCGCGAGGTTCCCCACCTTGTTGAGCTTCTTCGAGACGCCGAAGCCCTTCGTGTTCGTGGGCACGAGGAAGAAGGAGCAGCCGTGGGCGCCTGCCTCCGGGTTCGTCTTCACGAGGAGCGTGATGAAGTCCGCGCGCGAGCCGTTCGTGATGTAGGTCTTGGCGCCGTTGACGATGTAGTCGTCGCCGTCGCGGCGGGCCCAGGTCTTGATGCCCGCGACGTCGGAGCCCGCGTCGGGTTCGCTCACGCCGAGGCAGGCGATCTTCTCGCCGCGCAGCGCCGGGGCCAGGAATTCCTCGTGTTGCTCCTTGGTGCCGAGGTCGCCGATGGCCGGGGTCGCCATGTCGGACTGCACGAGGAGGCCGAGCGCTGTGCCCGCCGAGTTGCAGCGCGGGAGCTCTTCGCTCTTCACCACGCTGAACCAGAAGTCGCCGCCGGCGCCGCCGCAGCTCTCCGGGTAGTGGGCGCCGAGGATGCCGAGCTCACCGGCGCGCGCGAAGACCGAGCGCGGGAAGACGCCCTCCTCCTCCCACTGGTCGACGTAGGGCCGCAGGTCTTTCTCGGCGAACGAACGGACGGTCTTGCGGAATTGGTCGTGCTCTTCGCGGAACGGCGTCAACATGGATCCACCTCGATGATTCGTATGCGAAGCATTGGCCGAATCCCTCGTGAACGCAAGGAAATCGACGAGGCGCTCGTCACTTCTCAGGGGGTGCCGAGGAGCTCGAGCGCGAGGCCCCAGCGCACGCCGGCCGAGCTCACGCACACCTCCTCCGCGTCGAGGTGGTGGAGGAGCGCTTGGAGGACGATGGCGCCGTAGGGGGCGACGTCGGCGCGCGCCGCGAGCCACGGGTGAAGGGCGGTCCGTTCGTCTTCGTCGAGGGAGACCAAGAGCTCGACCACGTCGTCGACGGCGCGCGTGTGCAGCCAGGTGCCCTCGCTCCACGGTTGCCCGTGCGCTTGGAGCACGAGCGCACCCACCGTGGCGGCGGTTCCTGCCACCGCGACGACCGATCTTCCCTCCGCACGAAGCGCAGAAAGCTCGTGAAAGGCCAGGGTTCGCGCGTCGCCGTAGGCGTCGAGGTAGGGCTCCTCGGAGTCGCGGTGACGGCCGTGCAGTCGCACGCTCCCGAGGCGCAGCGAGGTCGCGGTGGTCATGGTGAAGGCCCCCGCTGTGCCGTACGTGTCGCCGACGACGACCTCGGTGCTGCCGCCACCTACATCGATGCACACGAACGGACCCGCTACGCCCGTCGCCGCGAGGGCCCCGGCGGTCGCGAGACGTGCCTCCTCCTCGCCGTCGATCGCCCGTGCCGCGGGGACCACACGGCGGAGCTCCGCGAGGAATGCGCCGGTCGGGTCGCCTTCACGAAGCGCGGAAGTTCCCACGAGGGAAAGCGTATGTGCTCCGTATTCCTCGGCTCGCTCGGCGAGGCGGCGCACCGCGTCGAGGGTGCGGGTGCGAGCCTCCGGCGCGAGCGTGCCGAGCGCCTCGAGCCCTTCGCCGAGGCGCGGGTAGAGCTCCTCCTCGTGCACCGGCACGAGCTCCCCCGCCGGGCCTCGCTCGGCGACGAGGAGCATCGCGGTGTTCGTGCCGAGGTCGATGGCGCCGACGCGACGTGGGGCGCTCTGCACTTCGCTCATGGGAGCGGGCCGAGGTCGAGGAGCTCGTCCGGGGCCGCGTCGAGGATGATCTCGACTCGCCTGTTTTTTTGCTGATCTTCGCGCGATTGCTCGAGCACGGTTCCGGCGATCGGGTCCGTGTCGGCGTAGCCGATGGCCGCGACCTGGTGCGGGTCGACGCCGCCGCCGAGCTCAGAGGGTTGCGGGCCTTCCTTGGGGCGCGACGAGGGGCCCGTGAGGAAGAGCAGCACCTGCCGTGCGCGGGCGAGCGAGAGCCCCCAGTTGTCGCGGAAGGGGAGCTCCACCGGGTAGGGCGAGTTGTCGGTGTGGCCCGCGACGAGGAAGGTGCGGCCCGCGAAAGTCTCCCCCTCGCGGATGCGGGCGCCGATGGCTCGAAGGGCGTCTTTCCCGCCTTTTTTCAGATCAACGGAGCCTGGGTCGAAGACGAGATCGGCCGGGAGCTGGAGCACGAGGCGGCCGCGGCGGAAGCCCACCTGCACCCCCTGCGCGGCGGTGAGACCGGCGAAGCGGTCGCGGAAGGCGACGAGGCGCTGACGAACGGCGACGACGTGGGCCTGGTGCGCGGCGACCTCGCTCGCGTGGGCGTCGCACGTGGCCTTGCCTGCGCGGAGGGTCGCGCACTCGCCCTCGACGGCGACGCGGATGGTCTCGAGCTCGCGCGCGGCGGCGAGGTGCTTCTCGCTCTCGCTGCGCTGCGAATCCTCGGCTTTCTTCAGGGAAACGCGGAGCTCGTCGATCGTGCGGTCACGCAGCGCGAGGTCCTCGCGGGTGATGCCGCAGGCGCCGAGCGCGAGGCACGCGAGGGGGAGGAGGAGGCGACGCGAGGTCGCGGCGAGCGTGACGAAGGAGAGGCTCATGGGATCACCGAAGGGCGCGATGGATGAATCGACACGCGCAACGTAGTTCGGTGCTTGCAAAGAGATCCATTTCGCGGCGACCATGAAGAGCTCGACCCGCCCCGTGGGTGCTCGACGGTCCGAAAAAAAAAGCATCGACCGTCAAGAAAAAGATTGCACCGGGATGCGTTTTCGTTTGAGCTAGGCGTTACATGACCATATACGTCATGTAACCCACATGTCCCGGAGGGCATTGAACATGGCCGCGACGAAGAAAGCTGCGAAGAAGGCTGCGCCCGCGAAGAAGGCGCCCGCGAAGAAGGCAACCAAGGCTGCTGCGAAGCCCGCGAAGAAGGCTGCTGCGAAGCCCGCGAAGAAGGCCGCTGCGAAGC
>CAIOHM010000301.1 GCA_903858055.1 uncultured delta proteobacterium | reverse complement strand
TCTGCGGCAAACGGCGCTTCAATTGCCTGGGTACTTGGCGAGCGTCATCTACCTGATGGTCGGTCCGTTCGCGTTCATCGCCATGCGCCTCGAAGAGTCGCACGACCACTCGCTGCGAGCGGCGTCGCGCGCGGTGCGTGCCGAGGCGGACCGAGACGCGGAGACCCGAAGCCACGACCAGACCAAACGCCTTCTGCAAGAGCGCATCGACCTGCTCGACCTTCTTGCGCACGAGATTCGCCAGCCCCTGAACAACGCTTCTGCGGCGCTCGAGTCGGCGATCGGTTCGGCCAAGTCGCGCGCAAACGAGCGCTCGTCTGCGCTGAACGAACTCGCACCGGACGACGTGCTCGCCCGAGTTCGCGCGGCGGTTTTGCCCACGCAGAAGCGTCTCGACCGTGCCGCTTTGGTGCTCGCCCGCGTCATCTCGACGTTGAACAACACGCTGGCGGCCGCGACGATGCTCGTCGAAGAAACGGCGTCCATCGACCGCATTCCGTCGGACCTGCGGGTCAGCATCGAGCTTGCGCGTCTTTCGTTCGACGAAACGCGAGCTGCGCGGGTGTCGGTGCATATTGCAAGTGAAAATGCGGAAGCGGTCATCGACGCCACGCTGATCGGGCTCGCGATCCGAAACCTTCTCGACAACGCGCTCAAGTTCGCGAACGACGCGACGCCCATTCGCCTGGTGCTCGAGGAAACGCAGTCGGGCGACTGGTGCATCACCGTGACGAACGAGGGCCTCGTTGCGTCCGCCGAGTCCGATCGATCGCTCTTCGAGAAGCGCGTACGTGGAAATCTGGGCCGCAGCATCGAGGGCGCAGGGCTCGGGCTCTACATCGTGCGCCGCGTCGCCGAGCTCCATGGAGGGGACGCGTTCTTGCGGGCCGATCCCGTTCGCGGCCAGGTCGAAGTTGGCTTCACGTTCACGGGCGCATAATCAAACGCCCACGCATGTAGAATGCATGGGCGCGTCGCACGAGGTGCGTTGAAGCGTTTTACTCGGCGGCCGCTTCGACCTTCGGAAGGAGCGGGTATCCCATCGCTTCACGCTGCGCGACGTAGGCCTCGGCGACGCCTTTTGCGAGTCCGCGCACGCGGCCAATGAAGCGCGCGCGCTCGGTCACGCCGATGGCTCCGCGGGCGTCGAGGACGTTGAACGCATGAGCGGCCTTCGCGACGTGGTCGTAAGCAGGAAGCACGAGCTTCTTGAGCGGGTCGTCGCTGCGCGCGAGCAGTCGTTTGACTTCGTGCTCGTGGTGGTCGAACTGCGCGAAGAACGACTTCACGTCGGCTTCCTCGAAGTTGTACGTGCTCCACTCCCACTCGGCGCGCTTGGCGATTTCCCCGTAGCGCACGCCCGCCGACCACATGACGTCGTACACGGAGTCGACGTCTTGGAGGTACATCGCGATGCGCTCGAGGCCGTAGGTGAGCTCACCCGAGACCGGTCGGCAGTCGATGCCGCCCACCTGCTGGAAGTATGTGAACTGGCTGATTTCGAGGCCGTCGATCCACACCTGCCAGCCGAGGCCCCAGGCTCCGAGCGTCGGCGACTCCCAGTCGTCTTCGAGGAAGCGCACGTCGTGCTCTTCGGGCTTCGTGCCGATGGCGCGCAGCGACTCGAGGTACTGATCCTGGATGTCGAGCGGCGACGGCTTGAGGATCACCTGGAACTGGTGGAACTGCTGGAGGCGGTTCGGGTTGTCGCCGTAGCGGCCGTCCGAGGGGCGGCGCGAGGGCTCCACGAAGGCGACGTTCCAGGGCTCGGGCCCGAGCGCGCGCAAGAAGGTCGCCGGGTTGTAGGTGCCCGCGCCGACCTCCGAGTTGTAGGGCTGCACGATGAGGCAGCCGCGCTTGGCCCAGAAGTCTTGCAGCGTCAGGATGATGTCCTGGAAGTACATGGCGCGCACCCCTAGCAGGATGCCGCGCGAATCGCGATTCTCCGAGGGGCGCGAAACGCAGCGGGTCGTCCGGGGCCTCTCCGCTGAGCCACTGGCACAGACCGTGACACGCCTGTCGCAGTCCCTGCCGCGACGGGCGGCGCGAGGCCTGGGAAATCGCTGCCCGTTCGACGCTCGAGTGTGGTGGCACGGAGCTTGAGTTACGGTCCGTGCTCCGCGACTCTACGAGGACCCATGAACCCACGACGTCTCGGCCCCGGGGGGCCTCTCTACGCCTTTGTGCTCGCGGCGCTGCCCGCGATGCTCCCGCTCATCGGTTGCGCGGCGTCGGACGCCAGCTTCACGCGCGGGGCCAGCGACGAAGCACCCAACGGTGACTTCGGGGCCGTCGACGCGGGGGCCGCGCCGCCGAGCGGTGGTGGCGGCGCGACCGACACCGGTTCGCCCGCGCCCGAGGTCGAGGTGGAGGGCGCCTTCGACACGCCGGCGGCCACGGGCTCCGTCGTGTGGTCGGCGAACGCGATCTCGGGGCGTGTGACGGCCATCGTCGCAGCCACGCTCGACCGCGTGACCGCCAACGCAGGAAATGGTCCTGGAAACGTGGTCGCCATTCCCGGAGCGACGGACACGGCGGCGGTCCTGAATGACCTCTCGAACGACGCGACGATCCTCCGCTACGCGAGTCGCCGCATCACGACCGAGACCGTGCGCACGCACGAGACCGCCAACGCGTGGGCCGTCGCGCCGAGCGGGCCCTACGCGATCGCCTGGACCGACGCGTCGCGCCTGACGGCCGCGGCCATCACGCAAGGCTTTCAAGAGCTCGACGTCATCACGACGAGCTCGCCCGCCAAGGCCACGCGCCTCGCGGTGGGCTACCGCCCGTTCGCGATCGCCTTCGATCAGGGCGGCACGAACGCGGTCGTCGCCTCGCGCGACGGGCTCACGCTCATCGAGTGCAACGCGAGCGGCGGTCCGCGCGTCGCACGCCACGTGCCGATCGCCGTGACGAACCGCACGGGAAATGCCGCACCCTTCGAGTTCGCGCTCACCCCGAACGGCCGCCACGCGGTGGTCCGCGTGCAGGGCCAGAGCTCCTTCGACGTGCTCGCCCTCGACGGCTCGGGCAAGCGAACGTTCACGCTCGCGGGCCCCATCACCGACATCGATCTCTCGGGCGACGGCTCCCAAGTCTACGCCGTGGTCTCGCGACCGGTAGCGGAGCCCGATGCGGGTGTTCAGAAGTCTGCATTCTACACGGTTGCCGTCGACGCTCCTCAAGGCACCACGCCGACGAAGATCGAGCTCCCGCTCACGGACCTCGCGTCGACCTCGGTCTCGGCCAACGGGACCACCGCCGTCTTCTACACGAACGGCATCGACCTGAGCCGCGTGGTCGTCATGGGCCTCGTGGGCGAGCCGAGCTTTCGCACGGTCGAACTCTATGCGCCCGTGCTCGCGGTCTTCCCCGCGCCGAACGGGGAGCACGCGCTCGCGCTCCACAAGCCTTCGACCTCGGCGAATCGGAACCTCCCGGTCGGAGCGTTCAGCTTGGTGCCGCTCAAGAGCGAGCTCCCTTCGCGCATCATCGCGACGCCGGGCAAAGTGTCGGCCGTGGCCACGAGCCCCGCGAGCGATCGCTTCGTCGTGCTCGAGCGGAGCGACGATCGCGCGGCCTACGCGATGCACGTGGCCGAGGTGCCCGTGCTCACCGCCAAGCGCTACGAGCTCGCGAGCCCGCCGACCGCCGTGGGCATCGTACCCGCTGCGCAGCGCGCTTTCGCCGCGCAAGTTCACCCGCAAGGGCGCATCAGCTTCGTCGATCTTCCGACGGGGCTCGTGCACACGCTCACGGGCTTCGAGCTGGGGGCCCGATGATCCCCACTCCCGCGGGTC
>CAIOHM010000300.1 GCA_903858055.1 uncultured delta proteobacterium | reverse complement strand
GCGCGACGGTCTGTTGCAGCGCGGTGCGCACGAGATCGAACTTCGAGGAGCCGCTCGCGGGGCGCACCGGGCGTGCGTCGCAGGTGGCGGAGTCCGTGGTCGGCGCGCAGTTCATGCTGCCGCTGCGGTCGACGACGAAGAGCATCGCCACCTCGGCCCGCCGACCCTCGAGCGTGGTCGACGCACACACGGCATCGCCGAGCTCTCCGGTGAACACGCCCGCGTCGGCCCCGAAGACCCCGCCGTCGAGGCCGGGATCGTAGCCTGCGTCGACGTCCGAGCCGGACGAATCGCCGTCGCCGCCCGAGCCGCACCCGAGCGCAACGCTGGAGAGGAGCAGGCAAACGGCGATTCCGGCGGCTGTACGCATACGCCTACCTTTCTTGACCTCTTCTCCCTTGGCAAGGGGTTCGTGTGCTATTCAGGCCCCCCATGCGCCGTACGGTCTCCGCGCTCCTCGTCCCCGCCCTCTGCTCCCTCGCCTTCGTTCCCGCCTGCGGCGGCGATGCCGACACCGGTTCGGGCGGTGAGACTCCTGTCGTGCCCGTCGGTGGTGGTGACGCGGCTTCGCTCGGCGACGGTGGCACGGTGGGCGCCGCAGATACGGGCCCGCGCCGCGACGGGAGCTTCGTGGAGGACGAGCTCGCCGACGCCTCGTACCCCGCCGACGTGCGTTTCACCTGGGATTCGGGCGTCAACGACGCGGCGCTCACGGCCGACGCCGCGTGCGCCGAGACCTCCGCCACGGCGACGCTGCGCCCGCTCGATCTCTTCGTGGTCCTCGATCGCTCCGGCTCCATGAGCGAGACGAGCCCCGCGGACACCTCCGCCGTGTGGGGCACGAACGACTGCAACGTGAGCGCGTCGCCCGCGAACACCTCGAAGTGGTGCCTCGCCGTGAACGCGCTCGGGGCATTCTTCGGGCTCGCCGGCCAGGGCGATCGCCGCGCGGCGCTCCAGTTCTTCCCCACGAACTTGGAGCTGAGCTCCGGCGTGTTGCCCGAGGCCGTGCCGAACGAGTGCAACGGGACCGCCGTCGGTACGCCGGCCGTGGCGCTCGTGAACATCCCCGCGAGCGCTTCGTCGCTCGTCGGTGCCCTCAACACGGCGACCCCGAACGGCTCGTACACGACGACCGAGGGCGCGATTCGCGGCATGAACGCCTTCACCTCCACGCCCGCCAACCGCTCGGCGACGCGCACGCTCGCGCAGGTGCTCATCACGGACGGAGCTCCGACGGCCTGCACGCTCCGCGACAACCCGTCGCTCGCCGCGCTGATCGACGCCCAGCGCTCGCAGCTCGGCGTGAACACGTACGTCGTCGGGATGAACGGTGCAAACTACACCAACCTCGAAGCCCTCGCGACCGCCGGCGGCGCGCCGGTTCACACGACCCAATGCGCCGCGGGCACCGCGAGCTGCCACTACTACGACGTCGGTGCCGGGTCGGCCTCGGCCTTCTCCGCGGCGCTCCGCGACATTCAGCTCGCGGCCGTGGGCTGCACGTACAACCTGCCGACGCCCTCGCGCGGCGTCATCGACCCGGATCGCGTGCGCGTGAGCTACCAGAGCGGCGCGAACAGCACCGACCTCGCGCGCGTGACGAACGCCGCGGCGTGCCCCGCCAGCGGCAACGGCTGGTATTACGACAACAACACGACCCCCAGCGCGGTTCGCCTCTGCACGAGCACCTGCACCACGGTGCGCGCCGACGGCGCAGCGCGCATCAACGTGCTCTTCGGCTGCCTCCGCGGCTGAGGGCGCTCACACCCGCACGCGGCACGCAACGGCGTCGATCGGGCTGCTCACGCCCTTCGCGTGGAACGAGAAGCTCCTCGCGACCTCGAGCTCGCCCTTCACACGCGCGGGCAGCACGGCGAACGCCTCGCGGGGCATCAAGATTTCCCCGGTCTCGGCTTCGCCCTCGAGGCGCGCGGCGCGGTTGACGATGCGCCCGTAGACGTCGAGGCGATCGCCCTCGCGCACGAGGAAACCCGGGCCGCCGTAGATCGCGATCTTGAGGCCGAGCTTTTGCGCGAGACCGCGCTGGGCGAGGTGGCGACGCACGGCGCGGTCGATGCTGGCGGCGGCGAGCACCGCGGACGACTCTTCATTGTAGAGTGCAAGAACGGCGTCGCCGATGGTCTTGAGGACCGTGCCCTGGGTCGCTTCGACAACGCTCCGAATCACCTCGAAGTGATCGAGGACCACCGCACACGCCTGCGCGTCGCCCACGGCCTCGTAGAGCGCCGTGGACCCGGTGAGGTCCGTGAAGAGCACGGCGACCCGGCCGAGCGAGAGCTGCGCGTTCGTGCGAAGCGAGCCAGGCACCACGCGACCGCGCGCTTCGTTCATGAGGAAAAGGTCGCGCGCCGTGAGCGCGTCGACGCGCCAGCTTTGCTCTTCGAGGCGCACGAAGCCACGGAACCCCTCGGGCAAGCGCACCGTGAGCGAGGCCCCGGGCGCGAGCTCCAACGGAGCCCCCGCGCTCGTGCCCGTGAGCGTGATCGAGGCCTCGGGATCGCCGCCTTCGACGAGCTCGATCGACTGACGCATGCCGCCCATCGCGAACACGCGGTACGCGCCCCGCTCGCGAGGCAACTCCCAACGCAGCGGCTTCTCGGCGGTGACGTCGCCGTCTTGGAGGCGCACGTGGGGCATCTTCGCAGGCCCGCCGGTGCACCAGCGCACGACTTCGACCGGGCGGATCGCGGGGTCTGGAACGAAGACCGCCTCGACGTTTCGCTCGAGGTCCGCGCCGAAGCCGATCGCGCAGATTTCGCAGTGGTTCTCCCCCATGCCCACGCGACCGAGGTCGTCGCTCTCAACCGCCGCCGCGCGGCAGCTCGGGCACAAAAGGGACCAGCGCAAGCGCACGAGCCCCGCGTCGACCGCCGCAAACAGCAACGCGACGAGCGGACCTTCGTCGACCCCCCAACGCCGCGCGAGCGCGCGCGGGCGCAGGCTCGCGCACTCGAGATCGTCGCCTTCGAGCAGCAGCGCTTCGAACGCGTCGCAGAGCACGGCGTCGTGGTGACGCCGCATGGTGAGCATGGCCTTTGCGATCCGCTCGTCGGCCGCACCGCTCGGTACGACGGCCACGGGCGCGCTCGAGCCTTCGAGACCCACGTCGATCGCGTCGAGGAGCGAGGTCAGCTCACGCTCCGCCGCACGGCGCGTAAGCGGCAACGCCACCCGGGCCACGGCACGCAGGCGCGCTTCGATCTGCACCTGAGCCCAGGTCTCGGCGCCGCGCTCTTCGAAGCGCCACGTGAGACGGTACGCCTCCATCGGCCCGCCGTCGAAGCGACGCTCGAAGGCGTAGCCGTGGGGCGCACGAATGGTCGGCATCGCCGCTTCGTAGGTGGCGGGAAGACCCAGCATGCGCACGCGAGCCCGCAAAAAGAGGCCGTTTTCGTACTTCGACGGCTCGAGCTCCACGGGTGCCATCCCCGCGTTGCGGTTCAAGGTGTCCGTGTCGCCGGCGATCGCCCACACGCGCGCGAGCGGCGCCGCGAAGGTGCGCTCCACGCGGACGGTCATGTGCGCGCCTTCGAAGGCCGCGACGTTCCACTCGCCAAGGGGCTGGGCCATAGCCGGAATGCTACCTCTCCGCTTTGCGCGCAGGCGACGGAAAGCTTCGCGCGATGTCGGCGGTCCGCGACCGTACCCGCTCGGGCAAACGTGCTAGCGCGCCGCGCGTGGATACTTCTCGCACCAAGGTGACCGTCATCGGCGCAGGCCTCGCGGGCTGCGAGGCAGCCTATCAGCTCGCGGCTCGCGGCATTCGCGTCGAGCTCGTCGAAGGCAAGCGCGTTCAGCGCACGCCGGCCCAGTCCCTCGAGGGCTTCTGCGAGCTCGTGTGCTCAAACAGCATGCGTGGCGCAGCGCTCGTGAACGCGGTCGGGCTCCTCAAGCACGAGCTCCGCGAGGCCGGGTCGCTCGTGCTCGCCGCAGCCGACCTCGCGAAAGTTCCCGCCGGTGGCGCGCTCGCCGTCGACCGCGAGGTCTTCTCGCGCCTGGTCGAGGGCTACCTTTCGGCGCATCCGCTCGTGACGATTCGCCACGAGCACGTGGAGCGCATTCCCGAGGCGACGCCCGACACGCCGGTGATCATCGCGACGGGGCCGCTCACGGGCGACGCGCTCGCCGCCGATCTCGAGCGTATGACCGGAGGTCGGCTCGCGTATTACGACGCGATCGCGCCAATCGTCGCCGCGGACTCGATCGACTGGACGAAGGTGTTTCGCCAGTCGCGCTGGGGCAAGGGCGGCGAGGCGAACAGCGAGACCGGCGAGCTCCAAGACGCCGACGCGCTCGGCGACGAGGCGTACGTGAACTGCCCGATGGACCGCGAGCTCTACGAGCGCTTCGTGGCCGAGCTCGCGGGCGCACGCCGGCTCGAGGAGAAGCCGTTCGAGAAGATCCGCTACTTCGAGGGCTGCCTCCCGGTGGAGGTCATGGCCGAGCGCGGTGTGCAGACCCTGGCCTTCGGCCCGATGAAGCCCGTGGGCCTCACGGACCCACGCACCGGCAAGCGCCCTTACGCCGTCGTGCAGCTGCGCCAAGAAGACGCCGCTGCCACGGCCTACAACCTCGTTGGCTTCCAGTCGCGCATGCCGCACCCGGAGCAGGGGCGGATCTTCAAGATGATCCCCGGCCTCGAAGAGGCGGAGTTCATGCGCTTTGGCACCATCCACCGCAACACCTTCGTCCACGCGCCGGCGGTGCTCGACGAGACGATGCAGCTCAAGAACCTGCCGAACGTGTACCTCGCGGGCCAGGTGACGGGCGTCGAAGGCTACGTGGAGTCGGCAGCCGGCGGCTTCGTGTGCGCCATGCTCCTCGCACAGAAGCTCCGCGGCGAAGCCCTCACGCCACCGCCCGCCACGACCGCGCTCGGAGGACTCGTGCGCCACTTGCAGCGCGAGAGCCCGGACTACCAGCCCTCGAACGTGACCTGGGCGATGATGCCGCCGCACCCGAACCGCAAGCTCAAGAAGCGCGATCGCTACGCGGCGCTCTCGGAGGTCGCCCTCGCCGACGCAGCCGCCTGGCGCGCCGAGGCAAAGCCTATCGCGGCGCCCGTGTTTTCGAACGCCGAAGGCTGATCGTCACGCCGGCGCAGGTGCGGGTGCGGGGCGCGGGGCACGTCGCTCGGCGAACTAGATCCGTTCGACGGTCGTGACCCCCTTCACCTTCCCGAGCGCGCGCATGACGTCGCGGAGCTTCGCCATGTCGCTGCAGTTGAAGGTGAAGAGGCTGATCGCGCGGCCGTCGTCGCTCGCGCGGCAGTTCGCCTCGATGACGTTGATCTTGAGGTCGTTGAAGGTCTGCCCCACGTCACCCAAGATGCCCGGCTTGTTCGTCGCGGTGACGCGGATCTGGACCTCGCGGTTGATCTTCGCCTTCGCGTCCCAGGTGATTTCCACGCGGCGCTCCGGGTCCGAGTCGAACGCCTTGCCGCAGCCGCGCCGGTGCACCGTGATGCCGCGACCGCGCGTGATGAAGCCCAGGATGTCTTCGCCCGGGATCGGGTTGCAGCACTTCGCGTAGCGCACGAGCACGTCGTCGATGCCGTTGAGGACGATGGCACCCTCGTCGCGGCCGATGACCTTGCGCACGGCACGCGCGACGACGTTCTCCTTGATCGACGCTGGCACGAGCGCCTTGCCGTCGGCGGACTGCGGGGCGACCACGTCGACGACGTCGTGCGCGTCGATCTTGCCGTAGCCGAGCGCGAGCAAGAGCTCGTCGAAGGTCTGCACCTTCATCGCCTCGACGAGGTGGCGCACCTCGTTGTCGTCCTTGAGGAGCTTCGTGAGCGAGATGCCCGTGCGTTGGAACTCGCGCTCGAGCAGCTCGCGCCCGAGGCGGATCGACTTGTCGCGCTCCTCTTGGCGCAGCCAGTTGCGGATGCGCGAGCGGGCGCGCGTGGTGATGACGAAGTCGAGCCAGCCCTTGTTCGGCTGCTGCGTGTTCGAGGTGACGACCTCGATGACGTCGCCGTTGCGGAGCTTGTAGCGGAGCGGTTCGAGCTTGCCGTTGATGCGCGCGCCGACGATGTGATCGCCGAGCTTCGAGTGGATGCTGTACGCGTAGTCGATGGGTGTGGAGCCGCGCGGGAAGACGCGCACGTCGCCCTTCGGGGTGAACACGTAGACCTCCTCTTGGAAGAGATCGACCTTCACTCCTTCGAGGAACTCCGCGGGGTCTTTGAGCTCGTCTTTCCACTCGACGAGCTGGCGGAGCCAACCGAACTTCTTCGCGTCCGCGTCGGCGACGCCGCCCGAGTGGCGCTCCTTGTACTTCCAGTGCGCCGCGATGCCTTGCTCCGCCACGCGGTGCATGTCGCTCGTGCGAATTTGCACCTCGATACGCTCGCTGTCGGGCCCAATCACCGTCGTGTGCAGCGACTGGTACATGTTGGGCTTCGGCAGCGCGATGTAGTCCTTGAAGCGGCCCGGCACCGGGGTCCACATCGAGTGCACGACGCCGAGGCACGCGTAGCAGTCGCTCACGCTCTCGACGATCACGCGGAAGGCGATGAGGTCGTGGATCTGCTCGAGGGTGCAGTCGTGCGACTGCATCTTGCGCCAGACGCTGTAGAGATGCTTCGCGCGGCCGCTCACGTCGGCGGCGAACCCCTGCTCGGCGAGGCGCTGCCCGATGAGGTGGTTCACGTCGAAGATGTAGCGCTCGCGCTCCTTCTGCGTCTTCGCGATGGCAGCGGCGAGGTCGTCGTACGACTTGCTCTCGAGGTACTTGAAGCTCAGGTCCTCGAGCTCGGTCTTGAAGCTTGCGATACCAAGACGGTTCGCGAGGGGCGCGTAGATCTCGATCGTCTCGCGGGCGATGCGCTCCTGCGCCTCGCGCTTCATGTGCTCGAGCGTGCGCATGTTGTCGAGGCGGTCGCAGAGCTTGACGAGCAAGACCCGGATGTCTTGCGCCATGGCGACGACCATCTTGCGGAAGTTCTCCGCGGCGCGATCTTCCTTCGAGGTGAAGTTGATCTTCGAGAGCTTGGTGACGCCGTCGACGAGCTCGGCGATCTCTTTGCCGAACTCTTTCTCGATGTCCTCCGTGGTCGCGAGCGTGTCTTCGACGACGTCGTGGAGGAGCGCCGCGCAAACGCTCGAGGCGTCGAGGCGCAGCTCGGTGATGATCCCTGCGACGCTCGCCGGGTGCACGAAGTACGGATCGCCGGACTTGCGCTGCTGGCCGGTGTGGGCCTTCTCGCTGTACGCGTAGGCCCTCGTGATGAGGCTCGCGTCGACCGCGGGGTGGTACGCGCGCACGCGTTCGACGAGTTCGGCAGCGGTCAGCATCGTACCTGGGAGAGTCTACCGGTCCGTCGCGCGGCGCGCCAAGGAGAACCCCGGCGATTGCACCTGAGCTGCGAAAAGCTTTCGGCTTACGGTTCAGTCCACACGGAACCCTCGCGTCGCGCGGGCCCTCGCCGCGATCGTTGTCACGCCGCGCGTTCGGTGGGAGGAGGGGTCGAGCCCGATGCGCGAAGCGACCGTCTACCTGCACTTCCCCTGGTGCCTCGAGAAGTGCCCCTACTGCGACTTCGTCTCGTACAAGACCGAGCGCCCGGCGATCCCGCACGAGCGCTACGCCGACGCGGTGCTGGCGGAGCTCGACGCACGTCTCGCAACGATCGGCGACGGGCTCGCCGCACGACGCTTCATCAGCATCTTCGTTGGCGGCGGCACACCGAGCCTGTGGGCGAGCGAGAGCCTCGGCCGCGTGCTCGCGACGCTTCGCGCGAAGCTCCCCTTCGTGACGGACGCCGAGGTCACGGTCGAGTGCAACCCGAGCTCTCTCACGGAAGACCACGCGCGAGCGCTCCGGGCGATCGGCGTGAACCGGCTCAGCGTCGGTGTTCAGTCCCTCCGCGACGATGAGCTGCGCTTCCTCGGTCGCTTGCATGATGCACAGGGTGCGACGCACGCGCTCGAGGCGGCGCGCCGGGCTGGGTTCGAGCGGCTCTCGGGCGATCTCATCTACGCGCTCCCGATGCAGGAGCCCACGGCGAGCTTGCCCATGGCCGGGCGCCTCCTGGACCTCGGCCTCACGCACCTCAGCGCTTACCAGCTCACCATCGAGCCGGGCACGCGCTTCGGCGAGCTCGCCAAGCGCGGTCGCTTGCCGCTCGCCGACGAGGGCGCTTCCGCCGACGCGTTCCTCGCGCTCGATGCCTTCGTCGAGGCGCGCGGGCTCCGCCACTTCGAGGTCTCGAACTTCGCGAAGCCCGGCCAGGAGTCTCGGCACAACGTCGGCTACTGGCGCGGCCTCGAGTACCTCGCGCTCGGCTGCGGGGCCTACGGGTACTGGCGCACCGAGGCGGCGGGCGACCCGGCGTATGGCGTGCGCTACCGGAACGAGGTGCTCGCCGAGAAGTACATGCAACGTGCACAGACCATGCGCCACGGCGTCACGTTCACGGAGACCGAGACACCCGCCACGTGCGCGACGAGCGCGGAGGACCTCGACGCCGACGTGCTCGTGAAGGAGCGCATCATGCTCGGGCTGCGCCTCGCCGAGGGGTTCGACGTGGCCCAGGCCGAGGAAGACCTCACCACGGTCATTCGCACCCCAGCGCGGGAGCGCGCGGTCGCGAAGATGGTGAGCCGCGAGCGCCTGGCGGTGGACGGCGCGCGCTGGCACGTGCCGAAGCGTCGGTGGCTCCTCGTCGACGGCACCGCGGCGGAACTCTTCTGAGCGCGCGGGAAACGCCGAACCCATGGAATGAACCGCACGCGGGCTGCGTTCCACCAGGGTTCCCGTGGTACGAGGTTTTGCATGCGTCGAACGACTCTCGCGCTGACTCTCCTGGCCGCCCATGCGCTCGCGGGCCCTGCCCAGCGGCCCCCGGTCAAACTTCCGCCGAAGGCCACGCAGCCGCTCGAAACGCGCAAGCTCGAGAAGGTCGAGAAGAAGACCGAGCAAGCGAACGAGGCGCGCAAGCCCGAGCCCAAGAAGCCCGACGCGCCGAAGATCGAGGCCAAGCCCGAGCCCAAGAAGCCCGACGCGCCGAAGATCGAGGCCAAGCCCGAGCCCAAGAAG
>CAIOHM010000299.1 GCA_903858055.1 uncultured delta proteobacterium | reverse complement strand
CTCGAGGCCGTCATCACGCATGAAGCGGGGCATTTCCTCGGCCTCGCGCACACGCCCGATCGCTCCGCCGTGATGTACGCGGGTGGCGAGCCGGGCCGCACGCTCCAGCGCGATCTCAAGGCCGACGACCTCGCCGCGATCTGCGACGCGTACCCGGCCGACGGCCGTCGCAACGTCGACCCGGCCACGGACGCCTCGGGGTCGATCGCGTCGCTCGCATGCGACCCGCTCCCTCCGAACGGGTTCACCACCACGTGCACCACGAATCCCAGCGTCGATTGCAGCTTCCGTGGCGCCGGAGCGCGAGGTGCCACGCGTGGAGCTTGGGCCCTCGCCGCCGCCGTCGGGACGCTTTTCCTTCGCCGTCGAAAAGGCGCTACGCTCGCACCATGAGCCTTCGTCGCCTCGTACCGGTGGTCATCGCCGGACTTCTCGCGCTCGCGCCTGCAACCCTCGCTTCGGTGGTTCGCCCGCAGACGCTGGAGAACCTGGTCGATCGCGCGCAGGTGGTCGTCGTGTGCACCCCCGCCGAGAGCAAGAGCGTTTGGGAGGGTGGACGCATCGTCACCTACACCCGCGTCGACGTGCAGGAGACGGTGGCGGGCCAAGGTGCGGCGAGCGTGTGGGTGCGCACGCTCGGGGGTGAGGTGGGCGAGTTCGGGCAGCGTGTCGACGGCGAAGCGACGCTCGAGGCGGGCAAGCCGACGCTGCTGTTCCTCGAGTCCACGGGCGCGGGGGTCTACGTCGTCGCGGCACGCGCCCAAGGACAATTCTTCCTCGAGGCGCGACCGGCCGGGCGCATTCTACGGCCACACCCGAGCATGGGGGCGTTCATGACCAAGGGCCCACGCGACGTCGTGCTCCCCGCCGCGGACCGCTTGAAGGCGCGCGCGCTCGAAGACGCCGCGCGCGACATCCGCAGCCGCTGGGAGAAGAGCCATGCGCAGCGCTGATCGCACGGGCCACGCCGCGTGGGTCTTCGCGGCGCTGCTCGCCGTCGCCGGTCAAGCGTCGGCCTTTTGCCGCACGCTCACGGCGGACGTCCCCGCGAGCCAGCAGCCGTCTGGCGACGATTGCTACCCCTCGGGCACGCAAGGTTCGCTGCTCTTCTGGGGGAACGCCTGCGTCGGCTGGTCGATGCAGAGTGCACCCTCCTCGAAGATCGACGTCGCGAATGCCACGAAGATCGTGGAGGGAGCGTTCGGAACGTGGGCAAACGCAGCGTGCCCCGCCGGCGGCAAGCCGAGCGTGGCGTTCACGAACAACGGCCCCGCGGCGTGCACCGAGGTGGGCTTCGATCCGAGCGGCCGAAACCAGCACGTGATCGCCTTTCGCGACGCGACCTGGCCGTACGCCGGCCAGGCCAACGCGACCCTCGCCTTGACGACGCTTACCTACAACAAGCGCACCGGTGAGATCGTCGACGCCGACATGGAAGTGAACACGGCGGAGATGAAGATCACGACGACGGCCATGGCGCCGTCGGACGGTTACGACTTCCAGTCGATCGTGACTCACGAGGTTGGTCACTTCATCGGGCTCGCCCACACGCCGATCGCCACTGCAACCATGTTCGCACGCTACTCGCCTGGGCAAACGGCGATTCGCGCGCTCGCCGCCGACGACGTCGCGGGCGTGTGCGAGGCGTACCGACCCAATGGGGACCGCGCGGTCTCGCCCGCCGCGGCAGCCTCCGGGTTCATCGCGGCAAAGGGCTGCGACGCGGCGCCCTTCGGTGGGTTCGCGAGCGCGTGCGACGCGGCTTCGGGCGGCGATGCGAGCACGGCGTCCACGGGCGCGACCCGGCGCTGCTCCTACGGTGCGAGCGTCCCGCGGACGCCCACGGCCGCACTACTCGCGCTGACGGGGACCTTGGCCTTCCTGGTCGCGCGTCGACGGCGCCGCGCATGAGCGAGCCCATCCTCGTCGCGAACGAGCGCACGCTCGCCCTCCTTCGCGATCGGCTGCGCAACGAGCCGCTCGCGTGCTTCGACGCGGAGGGTCCGGGTCAAGGAGCCTTCCCCGATCGCCTCTGCCTCTTGGTGGTGGCGGCCGCAGGCCACGTGCACGTGGTCGACCCGTTCGAGGTCGACGTGCGCGCGCTTGGGGACGAGTTCGCGCGCGAGGATCGGCCCTTCATCGTCCACGACGTCGCCTACGACGCGCGACTCTTCGCGATCGCGGGCCTGCGCCTCGGCCTCGTGCACGACACGGGCGTCGCCGCCACGATGCTCGGCAAGCCCAAGACCGGCCTCGCGAGCCTCGCGCTCGAGCTCTTGGGCGTCCACGTCGACAAGTCGCTTCAAGCGAGCGCATGGGCGCGGCGCCCCCTCGACGCGCGCGCGATGCGGTACCTCTCGGCCGACGCCGAGCTCCCTCGCGAGCTTTACCGAACGATCTGGCCGAGCCTCGAGGCCGCCGATCTCGTCGACGAGACCCTGACCGAGACGCGCTACCGCGTGGAGCGCGCCGCCGAGGCCATCGAGGAGCTCCGCACGCCGGGCTGGTGGAAGCTGCCCTTTGCACGGGGGCTCCGGACGAGCGAGCGCCGCTGGTTGCGTTCTGCATGGATCGCCCGGGACCGCGTCGCGAAGCACCGCGACCGTGCGCCTGCGATGCTCTTCACCGACGATGAGCTCGAGAAGCTCACGCGCTCGGTGCCCGAGAGCGTCGAGGCGATTCGCGCGCGCATTGGGCGCCGTGCGAACGACGCGAGCCTCCTGGCGGCCCTCGTCGACGCGTTCGCCGCACGAGATGCCGCCGTGCCGGAGGAAGAACTTGCGCGCCTCGACGCCCCGATTCCGAGCAGCGCCGAGCGTGAGCGGCAGAAGCGCGTGCGCAAGCGCCTCACGGGCTGGCGTGCGGAGGAAGCCAAGGCACGCGGCGTTAGCGAGACGGCCATCGTGCCCGGACACCTCGCCGACCGCCTCTCCGTCGACCCCGCGAGCTTGCGCGCGCGCGGCGAAACCCTTAGTGGCATGGGGCGCCGCCGCTTCGAGCGCTACGGCGACACGCTGCTACGGCTTCTCGAGGAACCATGAGCACCGCGCCCTCTGTCTTCGTGATTGCCCCCGACGCTGCGAGCGACCACGCGTTGACGCGTGTGCTCGACCGGCTTGGGCGCGTCACGCTAGCCGGCCTCGGCGGCTCCGCGCTCGCCGCTGCGGCGCGCGGCCGCGGTGATCTCGTGCTCGCGAGCGGTCGACGCGCCGTGCCGAAGAGCCTTCAGCGCAAGTGCGTGCAGCTTGCAGGCAAGAATCGCTACGCGGCCGCGCTCGTCGCCTCGAGCGAACCTTGGAGCCTCGAGGCCGCGCGGATCTTGAGGGCACGCGGCGTGCCCGTGCTCCTCTACCGCGTCACGCTCGCGCCCCTCACGGTGCCCGTGGAGTCCCTGCGCGAGGCGGTTGATCGCGTCGCCACGCCGCTCCCCGACGAGGTCGCCACCTTGCGGGCCGCGGGCATCGACGCCCACGCGATCGCCCACCCTTCCGGTGAGGTCACGCGCCTCGATCGAAGCACGGCGCGCACGTCGCTCGGCCTCACGCCCCTCGCGGAGACCATCGCGCTCTTGCCCGGCAGCCGCGCCGAGCAAGCTCGCGCCGTGACGCCGCTCTTTCTCGAAGCGTACGAGCTGCTTCGCCAGGACCGCGGCGCCGTCGACGCGCGCGTGCTCCTCGCGCCGAGCCTCCCGCAAGAGACCGTCCGCTGGGTCGAGAAGTGCGCCGCGGCCCAAGGCGTGCAAACGTTCCAGGTCGACCCGGCGCTCGGCGCGGTCTCGCTCCTCTCGGCCTTCGACGCGGCGCTCGTGCCGCCGGGGACAGCCTCGCTCGAAGCCGTGCTCGCGGGCGTGGCGCCGCTCATCGTGCACCTCGAGCCGCTCTTGCAGGCGATCCCCGACGCGGTCGCGCGCCTGCGTGGCGGCCACTCGAACGTGCGGCGCGACGAGCTCGACGGTCGCGCATCGATCACCGTGTCGCGCATCGGCGGGCCACGCATTGCGGAGGCGCTCGGCTCGCTGCTCGACGAGCGCGAAGAGTACCTCTCGCAGCTGCAACCGCTCCGTGATCGCCTCCTCGAGGGTGCGCGCCCGGCCGACCGCGTGGCGGGCATGGTGCAGCCTTGGCTCGCACGCGCCGACGCCGTCGCCTGACGCACTTCAAGCCCGCACGAGGACCCGTGGCGCAACTCACGCGAGCGCGTGAACGCGATGCAAGAGGTCGACCGCGATGTGCTTGCGGCCGACGTCCGCGCCGTTCACTTGCACCATGGCGTCGCTTGGGCCGACGCAGGCCGGACACCCGAAGACGCAGGGGCAACCGGAAATGAGCGTGCGAGCGCGGGCCAAGAGCTCGTCGCGCTGCTCGAAGATGCGCTCCGAGAGCCCCGTACCCCCGGGGACGTGTTCGTAGAGAAAGAGCGTGGGGTCGTACTCGACGCCGCCACCGCCCGTGCCGAGGGTGCCGTCGGGAGCGGCCTCACCGAGCGTGGTGGCGAGATCGCGCGGGTCGCACATGAGCGCGAGCGTGCTCACGGTCTCGAGCGCGATGCCGATGCCGCGAAGACCGTCGATGACCGCGGCGCGCCCGTACGGCAACGCGCGCGCAAGCGAAGAGGGGAGCACGAGCCAAAACGCGGTCGTGTGGAGCTCGATCTCGGGCAAGCGCACCTCGCCGTAGCCCGCGTTCTCGTGCGTGTTGAACTTGACCTTCTTGTAGCCGACGACCTTCTCGGTCACGGAGACCTCGCCCCAGCCCGAGTTCCAGCGCTCTTGAGCTGCCGCGACGACGGGCGCCTCGACCTCTTTCTCGAAGACCGCCACGCGCACGTAGGTCATCGCGTCCGTGAAGTAGTCGGGCTCGACGGCGCGCACGTAGGCCTTGTGGTTCTCGTAGTCGAAGCGCTCGACCTGCCACGTGCCGCCGTCGTGTTGGTAGATGGCCTGCTCGTGGAGCATGGTGTGCGCCGCCTGCCAGTCGAGCTCGGCGATCGTCTTGTCGTGCTCGACGTCGATGATGACGACGTTGTCCCAGCCGGCGGTGCGGAGGCTCACGTGGTTGGCGGGGTACGCGTCTGCGGCCCAATGGAAGCGCCCGTTCGACTCGTGGAGCATCGCGTTCTTCGAGAGAAAACGCAGCGCCTCGAGGGTCTCGTCGGCGCCGAGCACGGCGTAGGGTTCGCCCGCGGCGAAAGGCAGCTCGAAGGCGGCGCACTTGAGGTGCTGCAGGAGGATCTCTACGTTCGCGGGATCGATGCGCGCCTCTTCGACGGGACGCCCGAGGAAGAACTCGGGCTCGCGGCACAGGTACTGATCGAGCGGCGCGCTCGACGACACGAGCACGCAGAGCGCCTCTTGCGAACGACGCCCCGCACGACCGAAGCGCTGCCAAAGCGCCGCAACGCTCCCCGGGTACCCGGCGCAGACGACTGCTTGCAGCTCACCGATGTCGATACCGAGCTCGAGGGCGCTCGTGGCCACGACACACAAGATTTCTCCCTCGCGCAGGCGCTTCTCGATGGCGCGCCGCTCCTCGGGCAAATACCCGCCGCGGTAGCCCATGAGGCGCGAGGGATCGACGTGCTCGGCCACCCGCTCGCGCAAGTAGCGGAGCATGACCTCGACGTTGTTGCGCGACTGGCCGAAGACGATGGTGGGCACTTCGGCGCGCACGAGATCGGCGGCGAGCTTGACGGCCTGCTTCACGTAGCTCGCGCGGATGCCGAGCTCCGCGTTGACGACCGGCGGGTTGTAGAGGACCACGCGACGCCCGCCGCTGGGCGCGCCGCTCCGATCGACGAGGCGCACCTCGGAAGGCGAGACCCCGAGCATGCGCGCCGCGTGCTCGCGCGGGTTGCCGATGGTCGCCGTGGCCATGATGACCGTGGGGTTCGAACCGTGGAAGCGCGCCACGCGCAAGAGACGCTGGAGCACGTGGCTCACGTGGCCGCCGAAGAGCCCCTTGTAGGTGTGGAGCTCGTCGACGACGATGGTCTTGAGGTGCTGGAACGTGCGCGCCCAGTTCGTGTGGTGGGGCAGGATGCCCGCGTGGAGCATGTCGGGGTTCGTGAGGAGAATCCCTGCCTTTTCACGCGCCACGCGCCGCGCGTCGCCGGGGGTGTCGCCGTCGTAGACGATGGCCGAGCCTGCGCCGCGACCGGCCAGGTTCGCCTCCTGGAGCATCGCGCGGAGCCCTGCCTCCTGGTCCCGCGCGAGGGCCTTGGTCGGGTAGAGGTACATGGCCCGCGCGTCGGGGTCCTCCGCGAGCGATTGCAGGACCGGGAGGTGGAAACAGAGGCTCTTGCCGGAGGCCGTCGGGGTCGCGACGACCACGTGCTTGCCGCCGCGCGCCGCTTCGAACGACTCGACCTGGTGCGTGTAGAGCTCATGGATCCCCCGGCGCTCCAGCATGGCGCGCAGGTTCGGATGAAGCCCCTCGGGCGTCGGCGCCACGCGCGCGCCTCTCGCCTCGAAGGGCGCTTCGACGACGAGGTTCCGGGCGATGGAGCCCTCTTCGTGCCACTTGCCGAGGACGGCTTCGAGACCACGAGGACGAGACCAGGGAGCAGCGGGCATGGGAGCACGCTAGCAGCGGAAACGCGAACGGCCTCGCGCCAGTTGACGCTCGTCGTCGGGGGTCTACCGAATGGAGCTCAGCCGCCGTAACCGCTGCGCCGCGCGCTCGAGCGCCTCCACGGAGTCGACCTCGAGCACCTCGGTGCATTTCGGCGCAAAGCGCGCCATGGCCGAGTCGCCCGTGCTCCATTGCGTGCGCGGCTCCGGGCAGAGCCACACGAGCGAGCGCACGCGGGCGCGGATGGAGTCGAGCACACCCGCGCCGTCTTCGACCCAGTTCGTGCGCCCGTCTCCAAGCACGACGACCGTCGCGCGCTTGTGAAGGTCCCGACCGTGATGCTCGAGGAAGAGGCGAAAGACGCGCCCGTAGCTCGAGTTCTCCGTCACGGGCACGAGGGCCCCGGCGGCAATGCGCTCCTGGGCGCGCTCGGGCGTGTGCGTGCGCAAGAGCTCGGTCGCCTCACCGAGGTCACGAACGAAGACGAACGAGCGCGTACCCGCGAAGACGCTCTGTGCACTCTGCACGACCTCGAGGAGGAGCTCCGCGGCGCCGCGCACCGAATCGGACACGTCGCATAAGAGGAAGAGCATCGGTTTGCCGCGCCGCCTCCTTCGAAACACGGCCTCGAAGGGCACCCCGCCCGTTCGCAAGCCACGGCGCACGGTCGCGCGCGCGTCGAATCTTCCCCGGGCGGCGTGGCGGCGCTTCACGCGTTCGGCGCCCGCCATTTTTTCGGCTACGAGCTTCACCGCTCGTCGCACCTTGGCGCGCTCCTCCGCGCTCAAGCTCGCGAAGCCCTTGGTGGCGAGGCGCTGCTCACGGCTTCGCTCGCGCTCCTCACGCGCTGCGCGGCGCGCGTCCACCATCGCCTTCACGTCGGCCTCGGCGGCCCGCAGCTCGTCTTCGAGCATCGCGGCGAGATCCGCGCCGCGCGCATCCCCGAACGCATCGACGAGGCGCGCTCGGAGGAGCCCGAGTCGATCCTTCGCGCGCTTCATGCCGAGCTGCGTGCGGGCCTGCTCCACGAGCCACCCGCGCGCGGCACCGAGTCCCTGACGCTCGATGCGCGCGCCCGCGAGACCGAGCAATCGATCGAACGAGGCTCCTCGATGCACCGCGACGCCGAGCACGTCGCCTTCGCCGCCACCGTGCTGTGCGAGCTCCGCGAGACGCTGCCGAACCTCTTCGACTTCGCTTGCGCTCGCGCCGCGTGCGGCAAGCCGCTCGTAGAGGTTTCCGCGGAACCGCTCGCGCTCGAAAAACGTATCGAACACGCGCTCGGCGACGGGCACGTGCGCGCGCTCCTTCGCGACGATGACCACGAACGCTGCACGCAACGGCTCGCGACGCGCGAGCCCGAGCGTGTTCACGGCGCGAACCCAATCGATCGCTTGCGCTGGAGAAACAGGCACACCTGCGCGTCGCAAGCGCCAGATCAGCTCGTCGAAGAGTCGCGGGAGTGCGTGGCGATCGAGAACCTCGTGCACGATCCTGTTGACAAGCACGGTAGAACGACTACATCCAGTCCTCCCATCAGCACCCGTAGCTCAGCTGGATAGAGCACCGGTCTACGGAACCGGTTGTCGTACGTTCGAATCGTACCGGGTGCGCCAAAGAACATGAGCGGTTGGTCAGCGCGCGATGCCTTCTACATCGGGCGCTGTCTTCATTTGGCGGACCAAGCCGCCGCCCACGGCGAAGTGCCCGTCGGTGCTGTCATCGTCGACCCGAGCGGCGCGATCGTGGCCGAGGGCATGAACCTTCGCGAGACGGCCTTCGACGCGACCGCGCACGCGGAGGTGGTCGCGCTGCGGCGCGCCTCGGAGCTCCGTCGTCGCTGGTACCTCGACGACCTCACGCTCTACGTCACGCTCGAGCCGTGCCTCATGTGCTCGGGCGCCCTCGTGCAGTCACGCATACGACGTGTGGTTTACGGCTGCACGGACCCAAAGGGCGGCGCCATGGGCAGCCTTTACGACGTGCCCCGCGACACGCGCTTGAACCACCGTTTCCCGTACGAGGCCGGCGTTCGCGCCGAGGAGTGCGCCGAGCGCCTCACCCGCTTTTTTCGTGAGAAGCGCGCGAGCAAGCGCTCGGGGTGACGCGCGTCGTTCGCAACGGCGCGTGACGCTCGCTCACGGACCTTCGATGGCGGCTTCACCACGACCGCGCGGCGGTGGCGCTTGGATCCCGAGCCCCGGCACGCGAGGGGCCTCACCGGCCATACGTGGCATGTGAAGCGTGCCGCGCTCCGCCTCGTCGACGTCTTCGTCGGTGAGTAGCCCATGGCTTCGCGCCTTCCGCACGAGGAAGCGCAGCTCCTTGAGCTTGCCCTCGGAGACGGTGCCGTCTTTCCGCGCGTGGGCGCGTTCGCGCGGGTTGGGGAGCAGCGTCGCGAGCCAAAAGCCCTCGAGCACGCCGAGCTCCTCCGCGCTCACACCGAAGTGGTGCTGGGCCGCCGCTTCGATGCCGAAGACGTCGGGCCCAAGCTCGACGATGTTCGCGTAGAGCTCGAGAATGCGCTCTTTCCCGAACGCATCCTCCAGGTAGTCCGTGAGCAGCACCTCTTCGAGCTTCCGGCCGAGTGTCTTGTCGCGGCGCAAGAAGAGGTTCTTCGCGAGCTGCATGGTGATCGTGCTCCCGCCGCGCACGAAGCGCCGCGCCCTCACGTCGTCGACGAGCGCCGAGCGCATCGCGAACCAACTCACGCCCTTGTGCCGATAGAAGCCGGCGTCTTCGGTGGTGAGCACCGCGGCGAGAAAGGCCTTGCTCACGCGCGCGAGCGGACGCCAATGCTCCGTGCCCGGACCGAAGGTCTCAAGGCGCTCTCGCCCGTCCGCACCGACGACGGGGATGACGAACGCGCCGTCGAAGGCCTCGGGGGCGAGCGACGTCGGCGCGCTCGTTGCCGTGCACGACCCTTGCTCGCGGACGTCGAAGCGCGTGCCCTCCGGATCCGCCGCGCTCGTCTCGAGGTGCACCGAGAGCGACTTCGTTCCCTCGAAACGAAGCTGACCGACCGTGCTGCGGAACGGGGCTGGGAGCGCGCGAACGCCGGCGTTGCACGCGAAGGGCTCGAGGCTCGCGTCGAGGCGCGTCGTCAGCGCACGCAGGTTTCCATGCGCGTCGAGGCGACCGCGAAGCTCGCGCTGATCGCCCACCTCGAAGGTCGCGCCCTCGAGCGCAAAGCCGCCGCTTGGGTCGAGCGAGAACCGACCCGCGACACGCCCGGTGACCTCGAAGGGCTCTCCGCCGAGCCAGCGTCGCTGAACGCGGAGCCCGCGCACACCGAGAGAGCCATGCGCGTCGAGCGAGCGGAGCGCCGCGTCGAACACGAGGCGCCCATCGGACTCGAGCTCCGCGCGCTTGCCATCGTCGCGCCGCAGCACGAGGGGCCCGCCCTTCACATCCGCGACCACGCGATGGGACCACCGGCTCGCCTGGGCCGCGAGCGTCAGCGGAGCACGCGACTCGGGGGTCGCGAGGGCAGCATCGACGCGGAGGTCGTCGCCCTCGCGCACGAGCAGGAAGTTCTCCGCCTGAAGCCCTGCCCGACCTAGCCACGGCAGCTCCTCGAGGTCGACGTGCTCGACACGGTACGTGCCTCGCGGCACGCGGCCAACGGCGCGGTCGAGGGCCTCACGCCCGCGGAGGAAGAGCACCTCGAGCACGTCGCCCGCGACCTCGACGTGATCGCGTGGCTCGGTCTTCTCCGATCCATGCGCACCCTCGCCGCCTTCGCCGTGCACGCGCACGTGCCCGACGGCGAGGGACCACGTGCGATCGGCCGACCGCCGCGCCTCGAGCCCCTCGAACCCGAGCGCGAGCCCGCTCCGCTCGACCTCCCCGCGTGCGACCGCAAGCTCGAGCGACCGATCGTCGTGCCGCGCGAGTCGAACGTTCGTCGCGACGAACGCGTCCGCGGACGCGTCGCCCTCGTGAACCTCGAGACGCTCCGCCGTGACGTCGAACGCGCGCGCCGACCGACCTGCATCGCCTTCGCCCTCCTCGTGGCGCGAATCGCCCCCCTTGAGGCGCACGCGAAGCAGGGGAAACACAGCCGACCCGAGCGACCAGCCCACACGCGCGCTCCGCGCCTCGACCCGAAGCGCGGAGCTCTCGGCGACGATGTCTTCGAGGACCAGCCCGCCCGGCGTAGGCAGGACGCTGGCGGTTTGCACGGCCCACGCGCCCACGGTCACCCCTCGGTGCAGCGCGACGTTCACGAGCACGAGACCTACGAGGCTCGCGCCAAGGAGGGCGGCGACACCCGCTGCGGCCGCGCGCGCTGCGTTCATCCGGCCGCGCGGGCGACGGTCTCGAGCGCTTCGGCCAGCGTGAAGCGCTCGTCGTAGAGGGCTCGACCCACCACGGCCTCGCGCAGGCCCGCGCGGGCGATCGCCTGGAGATCCCCGAGCGAACCGATGCCCCCCGACGCGATGATGGGGAACGGCACGCAAGCTTGCATCGCGACCGTCGCCTCGACGTTGGGCCCCACGTGCGTTCCGTCGCGGGAGATGTCCGTGTAGAGTACAGCGCCGAGCGGGAGCGTCGCGAGCTCGCGGGCGAACTCGGTCGCGCGCACGTTCGAGACCGTGGTCCAGCCGTCGATCGCCACGAGGCCGTCTTTCGCGTCGAGCGCCACCACCACCACGCCCGGGTGCTTCTTCGCGAGCGCTTCGACGAGCGCACGGTCCTTCACGGCGGCCGAACCGAGGACGATGCGCGTCGCGCCGAGCGCCAAATAGGCGTCGAACGCCGCCTCGTCGCGCACGCCGCCGCCGACCTGCACGTTGCCGTCGAACGCCTCGATGATCGCACGTACGAGCTCGCGCTGAACGGGAGCGCCGGCCTTCGCGCCCTCCAGGTCCACCACGTGGAGCATGGAGGTGTGGGCACGGAAGCTCCGCGCGCGGGCCACGGGATCCGCGTCGTAGACGGTCACCGCGTCGTAGGAGCCCTGGTGGAGGCGGACGGCGTTGCCGTGGAGGAGGTCGATCG
>CAIOHM010000298.1 GCA_903858055.1 uncultured delta proteobacterium | reverse complement strand
CCGGGACCCTCACGCGCGCAGAGCCCGTCGTCGAGAACAGAGAAGCGCTGGATTCTCTCAGCCAAGAAGAGCGCATCGTGCTCGCTTCGATGGTCGCCGCGAGCAGCCACCCGAAGAGCCGTGCGATCGCCGAAGCGCTCGCCGGTGAGCCGGTGCAGCGCGCGATCGTGGCGCGCGTGCGCGAGACGCCGGGGCAGGGGCTCGCGGTGGTCTCGCTCGCCGGTCGCTCGTTCGCGCTCGAGAGCGCCGTCGACGAGCGCGCCGCCGTCGGGTTCCGCGACGGTGATCAGGTGCGCGCAACGATCCGCTTCCGCGAAGGTTTGCGCGCGGGTGCAGCTTCTGCGGTCGCCGCGCTCGAAGCCCAGGGAATCGCCGTGCATATGCTCTCCGGCGATGGAGCGGAGCGTGTCGCCTCTCTCGCGCGAACGGTGGGCATCGCGCCGGCGCGGGCACACGCGCAGCTCACCCCCGAGGGCAAGGCGGCGCTCGTCGCGAGCCTCGCCGCAGAGGGGACCTTCTACGTGGGAGACGGCCTCAACGACGGGCCCGCGGTGCACGCGGCGACCGTGAGCGCCACGCCCTGCATGGATCGTCCCATGCTCCCGGCGCGCGTCGACGCCTTCGGCACCACGGGAGACCTGCGCGCGATCCTCCAGCTTTTCCCCGTCGCCGCGCGCGTCGCACGTTTTCGCCGTGCGCTCGTCGGTGCAGCCCTTGCGTACAACGCCGTGGTCGTCGCGCTCGCGTTCGCGGGGCTCATGTCGCCTTTTGTCTGCGCGATCCTCATGCCCGCGTCGTCGCTCGTGTTCGTGGCATGGACCGTGCGTGCGCTCGGGGCACCCATGAACGACGCCCCATGCCCGAACCCGCGCGAGCGGCTCCGCGCCGCCGAGGTCGCGCCATGAACGCGCTCGTCCTCACGCTCTTCGTGAGCCTGCTTTTGGCCATGTTGGGCCTCCTCGAGTTCGCGATGCACCTCCGCCGCGGCGACCACCGCCACGGCGATCGGCTCGCTCTTCTCCCCCTGGACGACGACGGAGGCGCGACCGTCCAGGCTTCTTCCACCGCGCCTCTTGGAGACCATCGCCCATGACCCGCGTCACCGTTCGTTACGACGACGCCACTGTCCGCAAGTTCCTCCTGGCCTCGGTCATCTGGGGGATCGTCGGCATGCTCGTCGGTGTCCTCATCGCGGCGCAGCTGGCCGAGCCCTCGCTCAACTTCGGCCCATGGCTCAATTTTGGGCGTTTGCGGCCGCTGCACACGAACGCGGTGATCTTCGCGTTCGTCGGCAACATGCTCTTCGCGGGCGTCTACTACTCCACGCAGCGCCTCACGAAGGCGCGCATGGGCAGCGACGCGCTCTCGGCGTTCCACTTCTGGGGCTGGCAGGCGATCATCGTCGCCGCGGCCATCACGCTTCCGCTCGGCATCACGCAGGGCAAGGAGTACGCGGAGCTCGAGTGGCCCATCGACCTCATGGTCGTCTTCGTGTGGGTCGCGTTCGCCGCGAACTTCTTCCTTACACTCGCGAAACGCCGGGAAAAGCAGCTCTACGTCGCGCTTTGGTTCTACATCGCGACGATCGTCACCGTGGCGATCCTCTACATCGTCAACAACCTCGCGCTCCCGCTCGCGCACGGCGTGAAGAGCTACGGCGTCTTCGCGGGCGTGCAAGATGCACTGATCCAGTGGTGGTACGGCCACAACGCCGTCGCCTTCTTCCTCACCACCCCGATCCTCGGGATCATGTACTACTTCCTGCCGAAGGCGGCGGGGCGGCCAGTCTACTCGTACCGGCTCAGCATCAT
>CAIOHM010000297.1 GCA_903858055.1 uncultured delta proteobacterium | reverse complement strand
GCGCGCGCCACGCCTTCGAGCCTGACCACCTCGCGGCGGTCTCAACGCTCGTGGCGGGCGCACCGAGCCGCCGCGCGATGGCCCGCCAAGGGCTCGCGTGGGGTGTGGGGCACGCGCTCGCCGTGGGCCTCGCGTCCGCGATGTTCTTGCCGCTGCGTCACCTCTTGCCGGCGCGCCTCGACGACGCGCTCGAGCTCGCCGTCGCGTGCGTGCTCGTCGCCCTTGGTGTCCGGTCGCTGCTCGACGCCGGGCAGGCCTCGGTCTCGCACCGCCATCGCGGCACGCCGCTCGCGGTCGGCTTCGCGCACGGGCTCGCGGGCAGCGGAGCGCTCGTCGCCACGCTCGCGGCCCTCGAGGACTCGTCGTCGGTGCGTGCGCTCTACATTCTTGCCTTCGGCGTCGGGGCAACGGGAGCCATGGCGGCCCTCTCGGGCTTCTTCGGCGTGGGCCTCGCGCGCGCGATGGAGGTGGCGAGCGTGCGCCGTCGTGTGCAGCTCACCGCCGGCGCGATTTCGTCCGCGGTCGGCCTCGGTTGGGGCTTTCGGGCCCTCGCGGCGCTCGTCGGCTGAGGGCTACGCGGCCCCGCGGCGCTCGACCTCGTCGCGCTCGGCGCGCTTCACGGAGCCGATGAAGACGAGGGCGACGGCCATGCCGATCGCACCGGAGAGGTACGGCGCGCGCGTGCCGAGGTACGTGTAGAGTGCACCTCCAATGGCCGGTCCGACCATGCGCGCGAGGGAGGCGATCGCTTGGTTCGCGCCGAGCACGGCGCCCTGCTCCGAGGCGTCGGCGCGCTTCGAGACGAAGGCCGAGACCGAGGGCTGCGAGATGCCGTTGCCGAAGGCTGCGAGCGCGCCGGCGACGTAGAGCGAGGCGCGCCCGAGGCTCGGCGCGGCGGCAAAGAGCGAGAACGCGAAGACCTGGAAAACGAGGCCGATGGCGATGAGCGTCGACTCTGGAACCTTGCCGCTCACGCGCCGCACGACGCCGCCCTGTACGAACGCGCCGATGACGCCGATGAACGCGAGCACCTGCCCCGTCTCCTTCATCGACATGCCGAAGGCGTCGGCGTTGAAGAAGCGGAAGGTGGCCTCGAGGTTCGTGAAGCTGAGGATGATGACGAAGTTCGTGAGCACCACGAGGCGCAGCGGCGGGTCTTCGAGGTGCGCGAGGATGCCCTTCGACCCAAGCTGGGCGCGCCGGCGCGCGGCCTCTTCACGGCGCTCCTGCGGCAGCGACTCGGGGAGCCCGGCCATCACCCAGACGAGGTTCACGATGCTGAGCGCGGCCGCGGCGAAGCACGCCATGGGACCGTGGCGACCGTTCACCGCGAACTCGGCGAGCCAGCCGCCGACCGCTGGCCCGAGGATGAACCCGAGCCCGAAAGCCACACCGAAGAGCGCCATTCCCTTTGCGCGCTCCTCGGGCTTCGTCACGTCGGCGATGTACGCCGAGCCGACGCCGAGGTTCGCGGTGGCGGCGCCGCCCACGATGCGCGCGAGGAAGAGACCGAGCACGGAGCCTCCCCATGCGAGCGCGCTGCCGAGCCCGATCATCGAGAGCGCGGTCATCGCCACGCTGATCGTCAACACCGGCTTGCGCCCGATGCGGTCCGAGAGGCGCCCCCAGAGCGGCGCGCAGAGGAACTGCATGAGCGAGTAGACCGACGCGAGGAGCGTGCCGACGAAGGCGCTCGTGTGGAAGACCGTGCGCGCCTCGTCCGAGAGGAACGGGAACACGAGCCCGAACCCGAGGAGGTCGAGGAAGATCGTGAGGAAGATGGCTCCGAGAGACGCGCGCCGCATGGCGGGCGGGCGATAGCATGGCTGCGCGAGCACCCGGCAACCGATGCGGCGCGCCCCGCGGATTCCCAGAACCTGGGCTCGCGGCGAAAGGTTCGCTACGCTCGCAGAACCATGAGCGAAACGCGTCGCGCGGGCCTTCTCACCTGTGGCTTGGTCCTCCTCGCGGCCTGCGGGCTGCCCACGGCCGGTACGCGCGACGATGACGCCGGCCTCGAGGAAGACGCCTCACTCTTGGGAGACTCCGGGCCGGAGGCCTCGACCTCGACGCAAGACGCGGCCGTGCTGGACGCAGGCGATGCCGGTGCCGCGGCCTCCGGAGACGCGACGGTCGGCGACGCGTCCGCGGTCGACGGCGCGGCGGCGGTCGATGCTGCTCGCGAAGACGCCAGCGGCGATGCCGCTCCCGTGCCAGATGCGTGTACTCCACAAGGAAACGAGAACTGCACGAACGGCGTCGACGACGACTGCGACGGCCTCGTGGACTGCGCGGATCCCTCCTGCGGTCCCCAGTACGAGTGCGTTCCTTCGATCCCCGCGGGGTGGAACGCCGCGGCGCTCTCGATCGGATCACGCCCCGGATGCCCCGCAGGTTTCGCTTCGCAGCGCGACGTCGTGATGGACCCGACGGGCGGCGCCGCGACCTGCACGTGCAACTGCGCGTCCTCCGGTGCGGCCTCATGCGAGAAGGGAAACGTCACGTTTTACGGTCCGAACCTCATCGGCAACGATTGTTCGATCATCGGCTCCGCCGCGACCGACGTCGCCGAGGGTGCGTGCCGCTCGAACCTGCCCTTCGGCCTCTTCGGGTTCGGCATGGGCGCGAACGCCCCCCTGCGCGTGACGAAGGTCGGGCTCACGCCGAACACGTGCAACGGCAGCATCGCGGCCAACGTGCCGCCGGCGGGCACGCAGGAAGGCAAGCGTTGCACCGCGCAGGTGGCCGCGGTCGGTGGAGGTTGCAGCGCGGGCTCCGTCTGCGCGCGGCGTGTGAGCGGCACCTACCAGAGCTGCGTGGCGAAGAGCGGCACCGAGGTCTGCCCCAGCGGCTGGCCCACCAAGCATGACACCGGGACGAGCGTGAACGACACGCGCGCGTGCTCGGCGTGCACCTGCGGGAGCACCGCGAGCTGCGGGGCCGCGACCGTGACATTCTACTCGGGCAACAGCTGCGACGGCACCTCCGCCGTGGCGACCGCGAACGACGCGTGCAACGCGATCGCGACGGCGGGGCAGGGCGTGAGCTCGTGGCGCTACGACGCGCCGGTGCTGAACGAGGGCTGCCAAAAGACGGGCGGCGGTGCGGCCACCGGGGCCATCGCGTTCGCGAACGGCGAGACCGTCTGCTGCCGCTGACCGCGCGGAGGGTTCAGGCGGACGGAGCGCCGGCCTCGAGCTCGGCGCGGAGCACGGCCATGGCTTCGACGGCCCCCACGCGCTCCGCTGCGCGCTTCGATTCGCCCTCCGCCACGACGACGACCCGCGCTCCAAGCACCACCTCGACGCGCACGAGCGGGCGCTTCGGGTCCTTAATTTCCTCGAGGATTCGGTAAGAAGGCGTGCCGAGCTTGTGCGCCTGCGCGAGCTCTTGGAAGGCGCTCTTGGGGTCGCGCGCGTCGAGCAGCTGCGGGTCGTCGATCGCGCGGCCCACGAGATCGCGCACGTAGCTCCGCGCACCGGCCATGCCCCGGTCGAGGTAGATAGCCCCAAGGATCGCCTCGGTGACGTCGCAAAGGGCGCTCGTGGCCTCTCCTTCGCCTGCAGCTTCTGCTCCCTTTCCGAGGCGCATTGCGTCGCTCACGTCGTGCTTGCGGGCCCACGCGGCGAGGGCTTCGGCGTTGACGAGCGCGGCGCGCATGCGCGTGAGCTGCGCCTCGCTCGCGTGCGGAAAGCGCTCGAAGAGGAGCTCGGCCACCGCGAGCCCGAGCACCGAGTCCCCGAGGAACTCGAGCCGCTCGTAGTGCGCGCCTGCGCTGCGATCTTCGTTCGGGAGGCTCGGGTGCGTCAGCGCTTCGTCGATCCGTGCGATCGGCTCGGCGCCGACGAGTACCGCGAGGTGGGCGAGCAGGGCTTCGCGCGACGAGTCGCTCATGGGGCGAGCAGCGCGTCGGTGGCGTGCGCGAGGTCGAGGTCGAGCGTCGAGAGACCGCCCGTGTCGTGGGTCGACCAAAACACGCGGAGCTTGCCCCAGCGCACGTCGAGGTCCGGGTGGTGATCGTGCTTTTCCGCGAGGCAGCCGATGCGCACGGCGAGCGCGAGGCTCTCGGCGAAATCGCTCGTCTTCACGGTGATCGCGAGCCCAACGTCACTGCGCGCCCACCGCGGATGGGCGGCGAGGAAGTCTTCGACGGCGCGTGCGGTGGGGGCGACGTAGCGGCTCATGGGCGCACCGTGCCAAGGGCTCGCCTCACATGCAAGCCGTCACCGACGCACGGGGTACTTCGCGAGCTTGCGCTGGAGCGAGCGGCGGTGGAGGCCGAGCAGGCGCGCCGCGGCGGAGATGTTCCCGTCGCAGGAGGTGAGCACCCGATGAATGTGCTCCCATTCGACGCGCGCCAGCGAGGGAACGGGCGGAAGATCATGCTCGTCGGGGAGGTCGGTGGGGGGCCGTTCGAAGGCGGCCAAGAGCTCGTCGGCGTCGACGGGCTTCGTCATGTAGTGCAGCACGCCGAGCTTCATCGCCTCGATGGCCGTGGCGATGCTGCCGAAGCCCGTGAGGACGATCACGTCGAGCTCGGTGTCCGAGCCCAGCAGATCGGCCACGACCGCGAGGCCGTTCGTCTCGCCGAGGCGCAGGTCCACGACGGCGCGCGCGAAGGTGCTCGCGGCCGCGGCTTCACGCGCTTCCTCGCGGGTGGCGGCGGTGGTGACCGTCATGCCGCGGTCTCGGAGCGCGCGTGCGAGGCGCTCTCGGTACGTGGCGTCGTCGTCGACGAGGAGCACGTTCATGCGGTCACCTTCGGCTGGTCGGGCCAGAAGAAAGTCGCGATCGTCCCTCGCGAGGGACCCGCTGCATACTGCAACGAGCCGTCGAGGCCCTCGGCGAGCTCACGCGCGAGGAACACGCCGAGGCCGAGGCCGTGCTCCGGTCCCTTCGTCGTGAAGAAGGGCTCGCCAAGTTGAGCGACGGTGGCGGGATCCATGCCCGCGCCGTCGTCCGCGACCGCGATGCAAGTGCCCTCGTGGTTGCGTGTGACGGTCACGCGTGGGGGCACGCTCTCGGGGAGCTGCGCATCGACGGCGTTCTTCACGAGGTTTGCGATGGTGCGGAGGAGCGATCGTCGCGGCGCCGCGAAGACGAAGTCGGGATCGGGCGAGGCGACCTCGGCGCGGAGGCCGCGCTCTCCGAGGAGGACCTTCAGCTCGCTCGCGAAGGTCGAGGCTTGCATGCGGGAAGGCGCCTCTCCGTGGGCCGATCCCGTACGCTGACCGAGCTCGCCGAGGAGCTCGCGGCAACGCTCGACCTCGGTGCGCACGAGGCGCGCGTCGTCGAGGAGCGTTCGGTCGCCAAGGCGCTCGGCGGCTCGTTCGAGCTCGCGCGAAACGACACGAATCGTGCCGAGCGGCGTGCCGAGCTCGTGCGCGGCGGTGGCAGCGAGGGAGGAGAGCGACGCGAGCTTTTCGTGACGGCTCTTGCGCCGCTCGGCCTCCGCGAGGCTCGCCTCCACGCGCTCGAGGGTCGTGCGCAGCCGCTGCACGATCGCGACGAGGAACGCCGAGGTGAGCGCATTGACCGAGAACATGCCCCGCAGGTGCTCGGCGTAGGCGCTGGCGTCGACGTGGCACGAGGCCGAACCGAAGGGCGCGGGACCAAAGAGCAGGAGCGCGTAGCCGCCGATCGTGGCCGCGAGGACCGCGAGCGCCTCGCGGACGGGCAAGAGCAGAGCACCAAGCGCGCTCACGACGAGGAAAAGAACGCTCGCCGGGTTCGTGGGACCCCCGCGCGCGGCGAGCGTCACCGTGAGCATCACCGCGTCCAGCACGAGCACCGTCGCGATCGTGAGCGGACGATCGAAGCGCTTTCGCGACTGCAGGTAGAGCGTCGCCGCCCCGTTCGTCACAAGGACGGCCAGCGCCAACGACCGAAGGGGCTCCGAGGTCTCCGCGCGCCCGAGCAGCCCCGTGAGCGCCGCGCCAACGAGGCCCACGATGCGCACGCCCGTGAGCCAGGCCACGCGCGTCGAGGCGCGGGGGTCGAGCGCAGCAGGGAGAGCGGTGTGCATGCGTCCCGGTCGATAGCATCGGAGCCCCTCGCGCGAAGCCCCTGCGACGACGTGCCGCAGGGGCGGTGGCCGCCTTCGATTGCCGTCATACGGAAACCGGACCGTGTACGTGGCGACAGGCCGCGATGGACGAGCGGCTCGTCGCTCCTTTTCGACCGGCAACCTGCTAAGGCCCAGACCCGATGGACCCCTCGGTCACGGAACTCGCTGCGGCGCGCGCGCGCCTCGTCGCCCACGCGTCGATCGTGGCGGCCCTCGCCGTCGTGCCCGTGCCATGGCTGCCCGAGCTTGGGCAGGTCGTCGTCCGTCGCCGCATCGTCGACGACATCGCGAAGCGGCACGGTGTCTCGCTGCCGTCGTCCGCGCGACGGAGCCTCGGCGACGCGCTCGCGCCCTCCGAGGGTGCCGTGACGGGCTCGGCCGCGAAGCGCTTCGTGGCGGCCCGCGTGGCGCGGCGGTTCAAGCTCCTCGGTGTGCTGCCGGCCGTCGAGGCCGCCGTCGCGCTCGCCGCGGGGGCGTTTCTCATCGATCGCGCCTTCGAGAAGTGTGCGGCGGCGGGGGTCTCGATGACCGAGTCGGAGGCGCAGCGAACGCAGCGTGTGGTCTCCGCCACGCTCGCCGCGTTCGTGCGGCCCGAGCTCTTCGAGGAGGTGCTTCGGCAAACGGGCGCGCTCGACGGCGATCAAACGCTGCGTGAGCGCGTGACCCTCGCCCTTCGGGCGATGCCGGCCGAGGCCTTCGACGTGCTCCTCTCGCGCTTCGATCACGGATGGGACTCCCTATGAAGACGGCCGAAATGAAAGAGGCCCGCGACCGCCTTGGCTCCGCTCGCCGCATCGTCGTCAAGATCGGCTCGAAGACCCTCGCGAGTGACCCCTCGGTCTACGCGCGCATCGCCTCGGTGGTGGCCCAAGCGAGGAAATCCGGACGTGAGGTGGTCATCGTCTCGTCGGGAGCGATCGCGCTCGGCGTGAAGAAGCTCGGCTACCGAAGCCGACCGAAAGAGATGGCGAAGCTCCAAGCGGCCGCGGCGGCCGGCCAAAGCGTGCTCATGCGCCTCTACGAAGAGGCCTTCGAAGCGCACGGCATACCGGTCGCCCAGGTGCTCCTCACGCATGCGGACCTCGCCGATCGCGCCCGTGACAACAACGCGCGCGCGGCGCTCGGCGCGCTCCTCGAGGCCGGCGCGGTGCCCGTGCTCAACGAGAACGACTCGGTCTCGGTCGAAGAGATCAAATTCGGTGACAACGACCAGCTCGCGTCGATGGTCGTGCCGCTCATCGATGCCGAACTCCTCGTGCTGCTCTCGGACGTGGCCGGGCTGCTCGATTCGACCGGCGCGCGCATCCCGATGGTCATCGACGTGGCGCGCGACGCGCTCCCGCACGTGCACGCAGGGACCTCGGGGGTGGGCACGGGCGGCATGGGAAGCAAGGTCGAAGCTGCTCGGCGCGCGACGCTCGCGGGAGCAGAGGTCGTGGTGGCCGACGCACGCGATCCCGAAGCCTTGGCGGGGGTGCTTCGCGGCGACGACGTCGGAACGCTCTTCGTGCGCAGCCCCGAGCCGCTCGGCGCGCGCCGTCACTGGATCGCCTTCACGCTCCGACCGAAAGGCACGCTCATCGTCGACGCGGGCGCGGCCAAGGCGCTGCGGGAGCGGAGCAAGAGCCTCCTCGCCGTCGGTGTGCTGGGCGTTCGCGGGCTCTTCGCCCCGAACGACGCCGTGGTCATCGTCGACGCCGCGGGTCAAGAGATTGGTCGCGGGCTCGCGCGTCATGGCGCGCAAGAGCTCGCGCGTCTTGCGGGAAAGCGCACCGAAGACGACGGCGTCGCGGTGCATCGCGACGATCTCGTCGTCTGGCCGTCCGCGGACGCTTGACCGCTCCTCGCCTTGGGGTCGACACTCGCACCATGACCGACTCGACTCCTCGTCTCGTGGTGGTGGTTGCCGACGACGAACCCGCAATGCTCGACGTGCTCGTGCAGCACATGAAGGCGATGCGCGCGCCGCGCTTCGAGGTGACCGCCGCCGAAGACGGCGAGCAAGCGTGGGAGCAGATCCACAAGCTCCTGCCCGACCTCGTGGTCCTCGACGTCATGATGCCCGGCATGAGCGGCTGGGAGGTGTGCCGGAAGATTCGCGAGAGCCCTGCGCTCGCGCACACGGCCGTCGTGATCCTCACGGGCATCGGGGAGCGCACGAACGAGATGACGAGCCCGCTCTTCGGCGCGGACACCCACATCGACAAGCCCTTCGAGTTCGAGGACCTCGACGCCCGCATCACCGAGGCGCTCGCGATGCGCGCGCGTCAACGATCGCTCCCGAGCGCACCGGGTTCGGCGGCCAAGGCGGTTCGGCCGCGTCGTCCGTCGAAGGCT
>CAIOHM010000296.1 GCA_903858055.1 uncultured delta proteobacterium | reverse complement strand
GAAGCGGTCGTTCACTACGAGCGAGCCTTTGAGCTCGCGCCGACCATGGCGCCGCTCGTCGACGCGCTCGTTCGTATTCACGGTGAGCGCGGCGATCGCCGAAAGCTCGCGGCGGTCCTTGCGGCGAAGGGCCGTGCCCTCGGCTCGACGCCCGACGGCTCCCATGCGCTCGTGCGTGCCGCCGAGATTCACGAGAACGACCTGAGCGAGGCGGACGCCGCGAGCGAGCTTTACCGCGCCGCGCTCGAAGCCTTCGTTGACCATCGCAGCGCCCTCGACGGCTACCTGCGTACCGCCGCGACCTTTGGTCGCTGGGACGCGATGATGGCCGTGCTCGATGCCCGCATTGGAGCGAGCGTTTCGCCTCGTGAGCGCGTCGATCTCCTCGTGCGCGGCGCCGACCTCCGCCTCGAGCAGTTCCTCGACGCACCGCGCGCGGTGGAGATGCTCGAAGAAGCGCTCGACCTCGACTCGAGCGAGCAGCGCGCCTACGCGATTCTTTCGCGGGCCTACCGCCACCTGCGTCGCTTCGACGCGCTGGTGTCCACGTACGAACGCCACCTCGGTGCCGCGACGAGCCTTAGCGACAAGGCCTCCATCTACGGTCAGCTCGGCGAGGCGCTCATCGAGGCGGGCGAGAACGAGCGCGCGATCGATGCATTCCGCAACCAAGCGGACATCGACGAGCGCAACCTCACGGTCCTCGAGGTCCTCGCGAAGCTCTACGAGAAGACCGGCGACACGGTGCAGGCGCTCGATAGCTACCAGCGTCTTGGCGATCGTCTCGTCGAGCCGAAGCGCCGCGCGGAGGCCTTCGTTCGCGCCGCGCAAATCCTCGACGAGCGCCTCGGGGATCGCGTCGAAGCGCGCCAGATGTACCTGCGCGCCATCGACGCCAACCAGGAGGACCTCGCGGCGATCCGCTGGCTCGCGCGCTTCGCGACCGACGACGGCGACTTCTCCGCGGCCGCGCGCTTCCTCGATCGCGAGCAAAGCCTGCTGGTGGAGCCCATCGAGCGAGCCTCGTGCCTCGTGCGTCTCGCCGACGTGCGTGCACGCTACCTCGACGATCCCCAGGGAGCGACGTTCGCCCTCGAGACCGCCTTCGAGCTTGACCCCGACTCCGAGGCCGCTTCCGAGCGCCTCGTGGACGGATTCATGGACGCGCAGCAGTGGTCCAAGGCCCGCGCCTGCCTCGAGCTCTTGACGCGAAAGGCGGGCCATCGCGCACGTGAAGAGCAGCACGACCTCTTCGTGAAGCTCGGAAAGGTCTGCGTCGAACTCGGCGCCGACGACAAGGCGCTCCGTGCGTTTACGGCGGCGCACCAGCTCGACGCGAACGACCACCCGCTGCTCCTCGTCATGGCCGACGCCGCGACGCGCCTCCATGACGCCAACACGGCGCTCGCACACCTGCAAAAGCTCGTCGCGGTCGCGCCATCGCACGACGTCGAGCTCCTCGTCGAGGCCTACGCCAAGATGGGCGCGGTTCGCCGTGAGCAGGCTCAGGCCCGCATGGCGATCGCCGCGTACGAGAAGGCCCTCGCGCTCGAGCCCACGCACCGTGCCTCGCTTCGCGGGGTCATCGAGCTCTACGCCGAGGCCCAAGATTGGCGTCAGGTCGTGGCGTTCAAGCGCCAGGAACTCGACGCGACCTACGACGGAGACGCGCGCTTCACGCTCCTCGTCGAGATCGCCGACGTGCTCGTCGACAAGGAGAAGAACGTCGCGAAGGCCGTCGACGCGCTCGAAGAGGCGCGCGACCTCCGCCCGAACGAGCTCCCGCTCCTCCACCGCCTGATGGCGCTCTACCAGCAGCTCGAAGACTGGCGTCGCGTCATCGAGACCGTGGAGCGCATCATCGCGGCCGAGACCGACCCGGTCCGCCGCAGCCGCTACGTCTACACCGTGGCGCAGCTCTACCGCGACAAGGAGCAGGACTCCGACCGCGCGCTCCAGCTCTTCGAAGAGGCGCTCGACGCGAACCCGCGCCTGCTCGAGGCCTTCGAGCGCGTGAACAAGATCCTCACGCAGCGCAAGGACTGGAAGAGCCTCGAGCGTGCGTTCCGGCGCATGATCAAGCGTCTTCAGGCCGCCTCCATCACCGAGGCCGACCTCCACTTCAACCTGTGGCACAACCTCGGGCTCATCTACCGCGACCGTTTGGTCGAGCCGAACGCCGCGATCGAGGCGTTCAAGATGGCCACGCAGCACAAGCCCGATGAGGCCGTCGAGCGCCAGATCCTCGCGGAGCTCTACGAGTCGACGGGGCAGATCGAGTCCGCGGTCGGCGAGCACTCGCTCGTCCTCGCCAAGGACCCGCTCCGCATCGACCCGTACCGCAGCCTCTACAAGCTCTACGCGCGGCAGCGTGACGCCGACCGTGCGTGGTGCATGAGCTCGGCCCTCGTCTTCCTCAAGAAGGCCGACGACGACGAGCGCCGCTACTTCGAAGCGCATCGCGGCGAAGGCTTGCCCAAGATCCGCGCGCGCCTCGACAACGAGAACTGGGTGCGGAGCGTCTTCCACAAGGACGACAACGTCTTCGTTGGCAAGATCTTCGAGATGATCGCGCCGGCCGCTGCAAAGGCGCGCATGAACCAGCTCGCTGCGACGCGCCAGCTGCCGGTCCTCGAGCCGAAGGCACGCCAAGACGCCTCGAGCACGGTGACGGCGATCACGACGCTGCGCTGGGCTTCCGATGTCCTGGGACTCCGTGCGCCGGATCTCTACCTCCAAGAGAGCGATCCGAACGCGTTCGTGCACGCAGGCGTCGCACCCTCGGCGACGTTCGTGGGCCAGCGCGTGCTCTCGGGCGCGTCTCCCCTCGAGATCGCGTTCCTCGCGGGTCGCCATATGGCCATGCACCGCGGCGAGCACGTGATCCGCACCCTCTTCCCGACCTACCTCGAGCTGAAGGTGCTGTTCTTCGCGGCGCTCACGATGGTTCGCCCGGACTTCGAAGTCGAGGCGAGCATCGCGGCGGCGGTGAAGGCGACGAGCGCCGACCTCGAGCGCCTCATCGAGACGCGCGAGAAGGAGAACCTCCGCGTCGTCGTGCAGCGCTTCGTGGAGTCCGGCCAGCAAGCGGACCTGAAGCGCTGGGTTCAGGCCGTCGAGTTCTCGAGCTGCCGCGCAGGCTTCCTCCTGTGTGGCGACCTCGTGGTCGCGCGCCGCATGATCCTCGCCGAGCCAACGGTCGCGGGTGACCCCTCGCCGCAAGACAAGCTCCGTGAGGTCATGCTCTTCGCCGTGAGCGACGCCTACTTCACGCTCCGCAAGGCTCTCGGGTTCGCGATCGCCTGAGGCGGAGTCAAGCTCGGGCGGCCTCGGGAGGCTCTCGGCTTCGGCCGGGGGCCTCTTTTTTGTGCGTCGTTCACACGATGATTTGCAGCGATTTCGAAAAAAGCGAACAGGTGCGTGTAATATACACGCAAGATTCGGGGGTCGGTCTTCGATAGAAGGAGCATGAACTCTCGAAGCTCCTTCTTCGCGCCGCGCTCCGCGGCCCCCATCGCCCTCGAATTCGCTTCACGCCGCACGAACGACCTCGTGCCCGTCGAGGTCGGCTCGTACGACCTTGGTTCGTCCGCGGGCTGTGCGCTCCGCGTCGCAGCCGAAGGTCCTCCGCGGGTGCTCGCGACGCTCGAGGTCCTCGCGAACGGAACGGTGTGGCTACGCCCCGAGGAGGACGAGGTCGTCACCGTGAACGCGCGCCGGCACACGGCCGGTGGGGTGGCGCCGGACTCGATCGTCCACGTGGGCGACGAGGTTCTCGTCGTTCATGCGCTCGCTCCAGACGAGGATGCATCGCTCCCTGCGATTCCGGGTCTCCGCGGGCGCAGCCGATCCATGCGGGAGCTCGCTCGCCTCGTGCAGCTCTACGCCGCGATGGACGTGCCCGTGCTCATTCACGGGCCGAGCGGCACGGGCAAAGACGCCGTCGCCGCCGCGCTGCATCGGGGCACGACCGCCGCGAAGCCCTTCGTCGTCGCGAACGTTGCGGCGATTCCGCGCGACCTCTGCGAGAGCGAGCTCTTCGGTCACGCGCGAGGGGCGTTCACCGGTGCCGATCGCGAGCACCAAGGGCTCCTCACGCAAGCCCACGGCGGCACGCTCTTCCTCGACGAAATCGGGGAGCTGCCCCTCGACGTGCAGCCAAAGCTCTTGCGCGCGCTCGACGGCTACGGCGTGCGCGCGGTGGGCGGCCGCGTGCTCCTGCGCCCGCAGGTGCGCATCGTGACGGCGAGCCACGTGGACCTGCGCGAGGCGGTGCGCGACGGCCGCTTTCGCCACGATCTTCTGCATCGACTCGAAGTGCTGGTGGTCGAGACGCCGGCGCTGCACATGCGCCCGAGCGACATCGCGGCGATCGCCTTGGGGGTTCTCGAGGGTGACGCTGCGCGCGTACGACGGGTCTCGCTGTCCCCGCGGGCGCTCGTGGCGCTGACGCGCATGGCGTGGGATGGCAACGTGCGCGAACTGCGCAACGTGCTGATGCGCGCGGCGATCGCGGCTCCGCGCGCGCGCATCGAGGTCGACGATCTGCGGCGCGCGTGTTCGCGCTCGTCGTCGCTGCCTGCGCCTCACCAGGCGGGCGCGAACGTCCTCGATCTCTTGCGCAAGATGGGCGGAAACATGAGCCTCGCTGCACGAGCGGCCGAGATGCCTCGCACCACGTTTCGTCGGCGCGTGCGCGAGGCGATGGCGCGCGAGAG
>CAIOHM010000295.1 GCA_903858055.1 uncultured delta proteobacterium | reverse complement strand
GGATGACTTCTTCGGAAGCCTTCGATGCCGGGTCGCGATCGACCACGGCCACACGGAGCCTGTCGTCGCGCCCCGTCGCGAGCGCTTCGATGCCGCGCCTCGCGAGCTCCGCCTCAACATGGTCGAGTTGCCAGCGTTTTCCCTGAATCTTCAGGATCCGCTTCTTGCGACCCGTGATGCGATAGAGACCGTTTGGCAGTCGCTCCGCGAGGTCTCCTGTCGCGAGCTCGGCGATCGATTCGCCGCCCGCGAGGTCTTCGGCACCTTCCGCATACCCGAGCATGACGTTTGGACCACGGTAGCAAAGCTCACCCGCCACGCCGGTGCCCTCCACGCGCGCCCCGCTGTCGGGGTCACGGAGGAGGAAGTCGCCGCCGGGGATCGCTTCGCCAATGCAGTCGCCGTGCGCGTCGAGGAGCTCGGGGCGCAAGTACGCCATGCGAGCGGTCGCCTCGGTCTGCCCGTACATCAGGTAGATGGGCTTGCCCGATTGACGCGACCAGCCGCGCACGTACGTGACGAGCTCGGGCGAAAGCCGCCCCCCCGCCTGCGTCAGGTAGCGGAGAGCCGGGAGATCCATTCGCTCGAATCGAAGCGTGCGCAGCATCTGGTAACTGAACGGCACGCCGGGCAGGTTCGTGACGCCATGCTCCCTCACGAGGCGCCAGAACTCCTTGCCCACGAGGGGCTCCCCCGTCACCACGATCCGCGCGCCGCGCAGGAGGTGGCTGTTCACGACCGAGAGCCCGTACGAGTACGGGAGAGGAAGCGCGGTGATCGCGACGTCCTCGGGAGCGATGGGCAAATACGCCGCGATCGACTCGGCGTTCGCATGCAGGTTCGCGTGCGAGAGCATCACGGACTTCGGATTCCCCGTGCTCCCCGAGGTGCTCAGCAGGAGCGCGAGGTCGGACCGAACGGAGCGCGCGGGCTCGCCGGTAACGCTCACGCTGCCTTCGGCATCGAGGACCGCCCGCACGCCAAGGCTCCGCACCAGCGCCGTCAGCTGCACAGCCGGCACGCTGGGTTCGAGGAGGGCGAGCGGATAGCCGGCTCGCAAGCACGCGAGGTACGCGACGAACGCGTGAAGGTTGTTGCGAGCAAGGAGGAGCACGAGACTTCCGCGCTCGAGCCCGCTGCGCGCAAGATGCGACGCAAACGCGTCTGCGCGGCTCGCGAGGTCGCCGTACGAGATCGTCTGGCCGTCTTCGAGCACGAGCGCGGGCCCGTCGCCGAAGCGCGCGAGGTCGTTCGCGAAGCGCGCCCGCGCCGTCACAGCACGAACCCGCCGTCCACGCCGAGCACTTGACCCGTCACGTAGGCCGCGTCGCTCGAGCAAAGAAAGCGAACCACCTTCGCGACCTCGTCGGCTTGGCCGAGCCGACGCAACGCGATGTTCGCCGAAATCGCCGTGCGGGCATCGGCGCCGTAGTGCGCCGTCAGATCCGTCTCGATAAAGCCGGGGGCGACCGCGTTCACCCGGACGCCAAGAGGCCCAAGCTCCTTCGCGAGGGACTTGGTCAACCCGGAGACCGCGGCCTTGGACGCCGCGTAAGCCGCTTGCCCCGCGCTCCCGCTCTCGCCCACCTTCGACGCCACGTTGACGATGCTTCCGCTGCGTTGGCGGAGCATGAGCTTCGCCGCGAGCTGGCTGCACTGAAAGGTGCCGCTCACGTTGACGCGAAAGAGGTCCTCCAGCGTCGAGAGCTTCGTCATCGCGAATCCCGCGTCGGCCATCGCTCCTGCGGCGTTCACGAGCGCGTCGAGCCGCCCCTCGCTTTGCATGACCGAACGAAAGACGTCGGTCACCGCCCCCGCGTTCGTCACGTCTGCGGGATGCACGGACACGAGCGCGCCGGAAGCCTCGCACTCACGGGCAACTTCTCGGAGCAACCCTTCGCGGCGCGCGACGAGGACGAGTCGGTACCCGGACTGCGCCAAAAGGCGCGCCGTAGCGGCACCGATGCCTCGACTCGCGCCTGTCACGAGGGCGACCGGCGCGGTGCTCATGCGAACGCCACTCCGTGCTTCGACAGGATCTCCTTCGCCTTCGCGACCGAGCTGAGGTCGATGATGTCGTCGGTGTCGAGCATCACGTTGAAGGCTCCTTCGAGCTCCGAGACGAGGAGCATGTGCGCGGTCGAATCCCACTCCGCGATCGCGTTGTACGCGAGCGCGTCCACGACGCGATCCGGGGCAATGGCCAGGGCCGTTGTGAACACGTTGGCGAGTGCGGCGCGATTTTCTTCGGGGGTTGCCATCTTTAGCTCCACGGGGCGAGCGAGGAACGCTTAGCGACCGGAGTCGCCGACGCTTTGTTGCACCGTGAGCCTCCTCGTTGCCCGACGGTGCATGATTACAAGCTTGAAGGCGCCTCGTCGACTTCTCCACACCCAGGCCCTGCCCTGACCGCACGCTCCGTCGTCGGGGGTCACCACGCGCTCCATCGACCTCGGCAGGTTCGCCGAGTCACGACCAAACCCCGTGCTCGATGAAAGAGCTCGGCGGCAGTTGGCCCGGGCACAGCGACCACGGTAGTCTCGGGCTGTGGACGTCCGTATGCCCGTCAAGTTCATCGCCGAGGTCTCGAGCAACCACGCACGCGACCTCGATCGCTGCCTCGAGTTCGTGGACGTCACCGCGCGCATCGGCTGCGGCGCCGTGAAGTTCCAGCTCTTCAAGCTCGACGAGCTCTTCGCGCCCGAGATCCTGGCGCGCAGCGAAAAGCACCGCGCTCGGCGCGCGTGGGAGTTGCCCGTCGATTTCCTCGCCCCCATCGCGAAGCGCGCGCACGATCAGGGCATCGAGTTCTGCTGCACGCCGTTTTACTTGGAGGCGGTCGACGAGCTCTTCCCGCACGTGGACTTCTACAAGGTCGCCTCCTACGAGCTCCTCTGGCATCCGCTGATCGCCGCCTGCGCGAAGACCGGCAAGCCCGTCGTGCTCTCGACCGGCATGGCGACGCTCGACGAGATCGCCGCGGCGGTGAAGGTTGCCCGCGAGGCGGGCTGCACGGCCCTCACGCTCTTGCACTGTACATCGAGTTACCCGACGCCCCCGCACGAGGCGAACCTCGCGGCCATGGGCACGATGGCGCGGGAGTTCGGCTGCCCCGTGGGCTGGAGCGATCACACGGTCAGCCCGGCGGTGGTCTCGCGTGCGATTCACAAGTGGGGCGCGAGCGAAGTCGAATTCCACCTCGACCTCGACGGCAAGGGAGCCGAGTACGCGGCCGGCCACTGCTGGCTCCCCGATCAGATGAAGGCGCTCCTCGACGACCTCGCGGTGAGCTTCGCCGCCGACGGCGACGGCAAGAAGGAGCCCGTGCCCGCCGAGCTCTCAGACCGCGAGTGGCGCGCCGACCCGAGCGACGGGTTGCGGCCGCTCGTTGGAACGCGTTTCTCTTTCAACCCGCGCTGACGAAAGAATAGCGAAACCAATATGAAGATCGCTCGAACGTTCGTTCAGTTGAGCACGCGCTCGTGGCAAGGAACCCCCGATCACTCGGTCGCGCAGCTCGCAGACGGACGACCGTTCTTCTCGCTCACTCTTGAAGTGGCGCGCGCGATCGGGGCCCCGGTTGCGTTGCTCACACCAAGCTGGGACAAGGGCGATTCGACCCTCGCCCGGGCTTATCGAGACGTATTTGGAAGCGATCTCGTTCAGACTGCAGGATGGGACGCCTCGCCGCTCGATCGGCTCGTCGCCGCGTGCGTCGACCTCAGCGATACCGACTACGTCCTTCGATTAAACGGGTTGAACGCGTACGCCTCGGCAATCGAGCTCGGCTCGCTCGCCCAAGACGCGTGCTCCGCTTCGTCCGATGCGGCGCTCTTCGACGACGACATTCCGGCGCAAATGACTGGCGATGTACTTCGCGTGGGTGCGGTTCGCCGTGCAGCGGTCGAACTGCCAACCAATTCACCTCTTCGCGTTCACGCGCGCCAGGCAATACCTGCACTCGCGGGCGCTCGTGTCCTTCGAGCAACGTCGCCGATTCCGAACGACGACCGGCTCCGCGCGGCCCGGGTACAAAACGAAGCCCTCTATCGCCTCGCGCATCTCGAGTACGACGAGAAGCGCGTCATCCACGTCGGCGACCAATTGGGATTTCATTACGATCTCGCGATCGACCGCCTACGAGGGCGCGAGCGGCGCGTTCTAGACATCGCGTGCGGAGTGGGATTCGGCGCCCATCGCTTGAGCCAAGAAGGCCACACCGTCGTCGGCGCGGACATCGACACCTCTGTCCTGTCGGTCGCTCGGGAACGCTTCGCGCACGTGTCGGGGCTATCGTTCGAAGAGGTCGACGGCGAGGAGATGCCTTACGAAACCGCAAGCTTCGACGTCGTCGCGACGTTTGAGACACTCGAGCATGTGCGCTCGCCCGAGCGGTACCTCGCGGAGGTTCGTCGAGTTCTCCGTCCAGGTGGAGAGCTCTTCCTCAGCGTTCCACAAAACCGTTGGGGCCATATTCCGCTTAATCCGCAACATGAACGAGAATACACGGTGCCTGCTCTCACCGAGCTGCTTCGCGTGCACTTCGCAAACGTCGACGTCCAGGGAATCAAGCAGGGCCGCATCATCGTCCCCGGCGACCCAGTCGGCTCGAACTGTTACGCGTTTTGTTCCTAACGCGCGGACCATCCATTTAGTCGGACTCGACCGCAACCAAGAGCGCGCGCATCGCGACGTCGAGTCGGTGCTTTGCGTCCCTTCTGCTCGCCCCGTGCACGAGCACGAACCCGAATCGATCCGGGTGCGAGCGCACGACCGGTTGAACGTCGCCGACGTCGCGGAAGAGGCCCCAACGCAACACGCCCTCGGAGCGCGCCACGGCCTCGCGCCCCTCGATCGAAGCGATGCGGCCCGGCGGCGGGAACCAATAGCGAATCGCCGTCGCCGCATCACGTGTTGGGGCCAGCGACGCGGCGGGAACCGTCTCCCCGAGCGCTTGGCGCATCACGGCCTCGACCAGGTTCACG
>CAIOHM010000294.1 GCA_903858055.1 uncultured delta proteobacterium | reverse complement strand
TGCGGCCGCAGGCGCCGGTGCAGGAGCGGCGGGGGCGGCCGCCCGCGCCGGTGCGGGCGCTGCGACCGGCGGTGGCGGCGGCGGTGGAGGAGGAGGAGGAGCGGGCGCCCCGGGGGTCTGCGCGACTCCGCCGCTCTTCTCGGCGACCTCGGGATGCGCGAGCTCGTGGAGGAGGTCGTCGTAGCCGTCGGGGCAGCTGACCGCGCCGCCGTTCAAGGCCTCTTGGACCTTGTCCATGCAGGCCTTGATCATGTCGACCGAGCGCAGCGACAGGTTCGCGGTCGTGGCCGTGAACTTCGCGGAGCCGTCGCGCACAGGGCTGAGCAGCGACTCGGCTTGGTGCGCGAGGTGCGAGATGGCGGTCATCTCGAGCATCGCGCTCACACCCTTGATGGTGTGGAACGCGCGGAAGACCGTGTCGATCGACTCCTTGTCGTAGGGGTCGTTCTCGAGCGAGAGCAGCGCGCCCTCCGCGCTGGCGATGTAATCGAGACACTCGGTCACGAACTCGCCGACGACGGTCATGTCGACGTCGGGAGGACAGAGCACGACGTGCGCGGAGTACTTCTTCTTCTCCGGCGGCGCCCCCGCTTCGGCCACGGGCTCCGGCGGCGGCGGTGGTTGCACCACAGGCCCCGCGGCCACCGCGGCGACCTCGCCGTCGCTCATTTCGGCCGGAGCCGGCAGGCCCGGACCGTGATCGCTCGGGCGCTGAATGGAGCTCGCGGCCGTGACGAGGCGACACGCCGACGCAAGGGCGGGAGCCGCCTCTTCGATCGGCGCGTCGATGGTCACCGCGATCTTCTTCGCGGCCTCGCGCAGGAGCTTACGAATCGCCGGATTGCCCACCGAGGGGTCGTCGGCGAGCGCGTCGAGGCGCGCCCGAATCGCGGCGAGATCCGAGATGTCGTTCGGCTCGAGCTGAACGAGGAGCGCTGCGATGTCGTCGAGCGTCATGCTCTCCGTCGTCGATCCGCCTTTCGCTTCAAGCTCCGTCATGTCTCCCTCGGTGACCCTCTCTGGAGGTCGGCGAGCGCATGGGCACTCATCGAGTCACGCATGGAGAAGTACGACCATTCGGGCCTCGCGGTGAAGGGGTTCCGTCGTTTCTTCCGATTCTCTTGGTCATTCCGCGGCAAAATCGTTGCGTCGGCCCCCCTCGAAGAATGTTGCTGGAACGTTGCGACACCCTTGTTGACGTTGGCTGCAAGGTGTTCCTACGAGGGTACCCGGCATGCTGACCTTGCTCATCGCCGTCGTCGTTGCGGCCATCCTGTTCGACTACGTCAATGGCTTTCACGACGCCGCCAACGCCATCGCGACCGTGGTCTCCACGGGTGTGGCGCCTATCCGCACGGCGGTCATCATGGCCGGCGTGTTGAACTTCGTCGGAGCCATGCACGGCACGGCCGTTGCGAAGACCATTGCTTCGGGCTTCGCGGACCCCCGCGACGTGACGCAATACGTGGTGCTCGCCGCGCTCCTCGGCGCCATCATCTGGAACCTCATCACCTGGTGGTACGGCATCCCGTCGAGCTCGTCGCACGCCCTCATCGGCGGTCTCGCGGGGGCCGTGGTCGGCCATGCGGGCTTCGGCGCGTTCAAGTGGTCGGCGCTCAAGCAGAAGGTGCTGGTGCCGCTCGTTCTCTCGCCAACGACGGGCTTCATCGTCGCGTTCTTCGTCATGGTCGCGCTCGTGTGGATCTTCCGGAAGTCCAAGCCCGCGTTCGTGCGGCGCACGGCGCGCTGGATGCAGCTGCTTTCGGCGTGCCTCATGGCCGAGGCCCACGGACGCAACGACGCGCAGAAGTCGATGGGCGTCATCACGTTTGGTCTTCTCGCGTACGCCGACTGGGCGACGCGCACGGGAGCCGCTCCCCTCCCCGCCTGGGCGGCCGCCCACGGCTCCGACATCCCGCGCTGGGTCATCGTCTCGTGCGCCTCGGCCATCGCACTCGGCACCATGGCGGGCGGTGAGCGCATCATCAAAACGATGGGGACGAAGATCATCCACATCACCCCGCTCGAGGGCTTCGCGGCGGAGACCACCGCAGCCCTCGTGATCAACGCCGCGAGTGCGGTCGGCGCGCCGGTCTCCACCACCCACTGCGTGAACGCGTGCATCATGGGCGTCGGCGCGAGCAAGCGGATCTCCGCCGTTCGCTGGTCCACCGCGAGCCGCATCGTGTGGGCGTGGGTCCTCACGCTCCCGGCCGCGGGGCTCCTCGCGCTCGTATGCGAGCGCATCCTCCACGTGTTCTTCGCAAACGTCGGCTGAGGCTTGCAGGAACAGCCTGCGCCGAAACTTCCAGCCTCGACCCTCCTGAAAGTCGCCCCGCTCGGCGTGCACACGGTCCGCCGGGCGCCGTGCTATCTCCGCGGGCGTCGCTACCGTCGAGGAATCATGGCCCAGGCTTTCGCACTCTCTGCACGTCTCAAGGCGCTCGTCTTCTTCGCTCTCCTGCTTTTGCTCCCCGCGGTCGGCGCGTGCGGACGCTCCGAGCTCGAAGGACCCTCCCTCCGAAGCGACGCTGGCAGTGACGCGGCCATCGACGGCGGCGCGGACGCGGAGACGGACGGTTCGACGACGGAAGAGCTCCTCGGTCTTAGCCCCGATCCAACCCCCGTTCTGCTCGCCGTGGGCGAGAGCCTGCAGCTGCGACTCATGGCGCGCTTTGCATCGGGGCTCGAAGCGGATGTCGCCGCGCGCGCGATGTGGACGAGCGCAGTTCCTTCGACGGCCACGGCCGTCGCGGGACTCGTCACCGGCGTAGCCGCCGGGAAGACGACGGTCGAAGCGACCTGGGGCGGCATCGGTGTCCAAGTGCCCGTCGAGATCGTCGCGAGCAAGCCCGTGCGCCTCGACGTCACCCCCGCGGTCGTCACCGTCGGCGTCGAAGCGAGCGAGACGCTGCGAGCCTTTGCGGTGTTCGCGGACGGCCGCTCGACCGACGTCTCGACGAGCGCGGTTTGGCAGAGCAGCGACGCCGCCGTCGCCTCGGTGCAGGGCGGGACGGTCCGCGGCGTGGCGACAGGCAGCGCGGTCGTCGCCGCGACCTTCGACGGGCTCACGGGGCGCGCGAACGTCGCGGTCACCGCGAGCGCCGTACTCACTGTGCGCGTCGACCCCGCGACGCAAACCATCACCGTGGGAAGCACGGGCAACTTCACCGCCACCGCGATCTACGCGAACGGCGCCCAGGCCGACGTGACCGCGCAAGCGGCCTGGATCGCGAGCGCTCCCGCGACGGCGGCCTCCACGGTCGCAGGAACGTTCACCGGCCTCACGGCCGGCGCGACCGAAGTCTCGGCGACCTTCTCGGGCGTGACGGGCAAGGCTTCGCTCACGGTCATCGACGCGACGACGGTCACGGGCATCACCGTTGCGCCAAACGCTGCGACCCTCGCGCCCGGCGCCTCGCAACGTTTCACCGCCACTGCGACGCGCAGCGACGGTACGACCCTCGACGTCACGGCGAGCGCCGTCTGGACGACGGACAACGCAAGCATCGCCACGGTCTCTTCGGCCGTCGGCTCGGAGGGCGAGGTGCAAGCCGTGAGCCCTGGCAACGCGGTCGTCTCGGCGACGTTCGGCGGGCAGCGTGGCCGCGCCAACGTCACGGTGCAGAGTGCATCCGTCGTGCTCACGGGGATCACGATCACGCCATCGCCGGTGACCGTCGCTTACGGCGCGTCGACCCAGCTGCGCGCGACCGGCACCTACAGCAACGGCACGACGCAAGACATCACCGCGACGGTGAACTGGAGCACGAGCGCGCCGGCCATCGCCCCCGTGAGCCAGGGCGTCGTCTCGGGCTTGAGCGCGGGCGCCGCCGTCGTGACGGCGACGCTTGGCGGCGTCTCGGCGGCCGTGAACGTCTCCGTCACGGCGGCCCCGCTCCGCTCCCTCACCGTGACCATCGTCACCCCCAGCACCATCGACGTGGGCGGCACGACGAGCGCGCGCGCCGTAGGCACCTTCGCGGATGGCAGCTCGAGCGACGTGAGCGAGCAGTGCGCGTGGAGCACGGCCGACGCCGCGATCGCGACGGTCAGCAACACGTCGGGCGCGCGCGGCGCGATCACGGGGACCGGTGCAGGCGTCACGGCGATCAGCGCAACGCTCCAGGGCGTGAGCGGCCGCGCGAACGTCACGGTGCGCACGCCGATCACCTACCGCCTCGTGATCGCCCCCGCGTCGGCCAGCATCGTCGTCGGCGCCACGCAGGCGTTTACGGCCACCCGCGTCGGCTCGGACGGCTCGCAAGCGGACGTCTCGAACTCCGCCAGTTGGAGCTCTTCGAGCCTCACGGTGGCGACGATTTCCGGCGCCACCGCGACCGCGGTCAACCCCGGGAGCACGACGATCACGGCGACCGCGGGCGGACTCACCGGCACGGCCTCGCTTACCGTTACCGCTCGCCCTCTGACACCCACCGGCCTCACGATCGCTCCGACCACGGCGTCCATCGCCGTCGGCGCGGCGACGACCTTCGTCGCGACGCTCTCGCTCAGCGACGGGACCACGCAGGACGTGACGGCAACGGCGACGTGGAGCTCTTCGGCGGCAGGGGTGGCGACGGTTTCGGCGGGTCGCGCGACGGGCGTCGCTGCGGGGACGGCGACGATCACCGCGACGGCGAGCGGCTTCAGCGCCACAGCTACCGTCAGCGTGAGCTCAACGCCTCCGGGCATCGTCTCGCTCACGATGAGCCCGCCGGGCGGCACGCTCAACGTTGGGGCGACGCGGGCGATCACCGTGACCGCGACTTTCGCCGACGGCTCCTCGCAGAACGTGACGGCGCAGGCGACCTTCTCTTCGACCGCGACGAGCGTCGCGACGATGTCGGGGGGTACGCTCACGGGCGTCGCGGCGGGCACCACGACGGTCCTTGCATCTTACAACGGCCTCACGGCGAGCGGCTCGTGGACGGTCATCGCGACGACGCCGACCATCACCTCGATCGTCGTGGTGTTGAACCCGACGACGGTTGACGTGGCCGGTACGTCGAACGCGATCGCGACCGCGGTGTACAGCGACGGCTCGCGCCGCGACGTCACCGCGACGGCGACGTGGGCATCCTCGCAGACCGGCGTGGCGACCGTGCAGACGGGCCGCGGGGTCGTCGTGCGCGGCGTCGCCGGAGGGACCTCCTCCATCTCGGCGACGCTTGGGGGCGTGACGGGTCAGGCAACGATCACGGTGCGCGCCCCGACGCTCACGAACCTGCTCATCATCCCGACGTCCGCCACCATGGGCATCGGCGATACGCGCACGTTCTCCGCGCAGGCCGTCTACAGCAACAACACGACCGTCGACGTTACCAGCCAGGGCACCTGGGTGAGCACGTCCCCGAACGTGGCCACGGTCTCGGACGCGGCGGGCACGAAGGGCACCGTCACGGCGGTCGCCTCGGGCACGAGCTCCATCCAGGTCACCTTCGGCGGGCGCACGGCCACCGCGCAGGTCACCGTCGCGCGCATCACCGGCATCCAGATTCGCATCACGAACCTCACGAACGTGCCGAACATCCCGTTCGTGCCGCCGCTGTCGGTGGGGCAGAACTTCCAGTTCTACGCGATGGCCCAGTTCTCCAACAACACGACGCAAGACGTCACGTCGCTCGCGACCTGGACCTCCTCGAACCCGTCCGTTCTCTTCGCGAACGACAGCGGTGCGGCTAAGGGTCAGGTCACGGCCATCTCGCGAGGCACCGCCCAGGTTCGCGCCGCGTACCAGGGCTTCAACGCTCAGCAAAACGTCACCGTACGTTGAGCAATCGCGCTCGATGCCGTTGAATGGCGGCCGATGAGCTTCACGATCGAAGAAGACCTGTGGTTCGGAGGGCGTAGCGAGGACCTCGCGCGGCAGAACGCCGCCGAGAGCCTCGCCGCTCTCTCCGCCCGCGTTCACGGGGTGCGGCCTTTCCCCGTGGCTGCGCAGCGGCTGCTCGACGTGAGCGCGGACGAGCATGCGACGACGCACGAGGTCGCGCAGGTGGTCGAGGCGGACCCTGCCCTCGCCGCCAGGCTCCTTCGTCTCGTGAACTCGTCGGCGTTCGGGCTCCGCATCCCGTGCAAGAGCATCGCTCACGCCGTCTCGCTGCTGGGTCTCAAGAAGCTCGGCGAGCTCGCGGCGGCGAGCACCGTCATGGGCATGTTCGACGACGACGCGAACCCCGCCGCCGACGCGATCCTCGAGCACGGGGCGGCTGTCGCAGCGGTGGCGCGGCATCTGGCGCCCTCCGTGAGCCTCTCCTCCGAAGAGATGTTTCTCGCCGGACTTCTCCACGACGTCGGCAAGCTGATGATGCTGCAGAGCGAGGAGGACGGCTATGCCGAGCTCATCGAGCAGGAGGCGGGCCGCTGGGACGCCGTGCACGCGCACGAGCAAGCCGCGTATGGCTTCGATCACGCGGTGCTCGCCGGCTACGTGCTCCGCGAGTGGCGCTTGCCCGAGCCGCTCCCACGCGTCGTCGCTTGGCACCACGCCCCGACGAAGGCCTACGAGGTCGGGGGTCGCATCGGCGCGATGATTCACCTGCTTCGCCTCGCGGACCGGCTCGCTTACGAGCTCGCGGCCAACCCTCAGCCCCGCGGCGAGATCGTCGACGAGATCGGTCGCGGCGAGTCCGCCACATACCTCGGCATCACCCCGAACGTGCTCGAGCTCGCGTGGCCCAAGCTCGAGCGCCTCGCGCGCGAAGCCGGGACCGTGCTCCGCGACCCGGACTCGATCCCCGAGAGCACGATCGGGGTGCTTCAAGCCGCGGACGACCCGAGCCTCTCGCTCTCCGACCGCAACCTCCTCACGAACGCGGTGAGCGTCACCCTCAGCGCCACGCGCCAAGATGCGATCGTCCTCGGCTGCGTCGTGTGCGGCGAGTCCTCGTCGGGAGCCCACTGCCCGCGCTGTCGCGGCCCAATCTGCACGAAGCACGTCGCAGCGGAGCGGCCGTGGTGTGCGCTCTGCGAAGGCGAGTACCAGTCGATCGCACCGCCGCAAGGACTCTCGGCCCCGCTTGTTCGCGCGTCGCTCCTCGCGTCGACGCTCGGCGTGATCGCCATCGCCGTCGAACCGTTCGTCCACCGCGACCTGCTCGATCTCGTCGGCGTGGTCGCCCTCGTCGCAGGGATCGTCGCGGCGGCGGCTCATGGCGCGGTTGGTTTTGCGACACGAGCAAAATTCCTCGCCGAAAAACCTGGCGAAGCGCGCGTACCGAAAGGCTGAAGCATGGCGATCGACACCGCGTCGCTCCACGAGCTGCTGCGCATCGCGATCCACTACGGCGCGAGCGACGTACACCTGCGCGCGGGCGATGCGCCGGGACTGCGCGTCGGAGACGACCTCGCGTCGCTCAAGGTCGACAAGCTCATGCCCGCGGACACGCTCGAGGCCGCACGCATCATCCTCGCGTCGCACGGTCGCACGTTCGACGAGCGTTCCATCCGCGAGGTGGACGTGGGCTACGGCGTCCCCGGGCTCGCGCGATTTCGTGCGCACATTTACAGGCAACGAGGCAGCGTCGGCCTCGTCCTGCGCGTGGTCCCGACGACGATCCCCACGTTCGCGGCGATGGATCTACCGGAGGTCCTCGGCTCCGTCGCCGAGCGCCCACGCGGACTCATCCTGGTCACGGGCACGACGGGCTCGGGAAAGAGCACCACGCTCGCCGCGATGATCGGCCACCTGAACCGCACGCAGCAGCTCCACATCGTGACCATCGAGGACCCGATCGAGTTCCTCCACTCGAACGTCCACTCGTCCATCTCTCAACGCGAGGTCGGGACCGACACCGAGAGCCTCCACGACGCGCTCCGCGCCGTCGTTCGTGAAGACCCCGACGTGGTGCTCGTCGGCGAGCTTCGCGATCACGCCTCGGTGGACACCGCGCTGAAGGCGGCCGAGACCGGCCATACGGTGCTCGCGACGCTCCACACGCCCGACACCATCAAGTCGCTCCACCGCCTCGTCGCCCTCTTCCCGCCGGAGGAGCAGGAGAACGCACGTCGCCGTGTCGCCGAATCCATCGAGGCCATCGTCTCGCAACGCCTCGTGCCTCGCTGCGACAAGAAGGGCCGAGTCCCTGCGCTCGAGATCCTCATCGCCACGCCCGCGATCCGCGAGGCGCTCCGCGATCCGCACGGCATGCCACGCGTGCGAGACCTCATGGAGCGTGGGCGCGAGCAGTGGGGCACCCAGAGTTTCGACCAGCACTTGATGGACCTGCTCCACGCGGGGACGATCACCCGCGACGAGGCCCTCGCCCACGCGACGAGCCCGTCGGACTTCGAGCGAAACTTGATGCTCGAGTGAGCGAGGTGCGCGTTAGACTGCGCCGATGAACTCGTTCCAGATGCGCGGCGTCCTCTCGCGCATGGCCAGCAGCACGCCCACGGTCCGCTACTTCGACCCGGAGACGCAGTGCGTGCTCTGGCTCAAGCTCGAGTCGATGCTCCCGAGCGGATCGACGAAAGATCGCGTGGCGAGCTTCATCATGAACCACGCGATCGAGGCCGGCCTCGTGCGCGAGAATACCATCGTCGTCGAAGCGTCGAGCGGGTCGACCTCGATCTCGTTCGCGATGGCATGCGCCATGACCGGCGTGCGCTTCCGGGCCGTCATGCCCGAGGGCGTGAGCCGCGAGCGCGTGCTCATGATCAAGCGCTTCGGCGGCGAGATCGTCCTCACGCCGAAAAGTGGCGGCGTCCGCGGATCGATCGACGCCACACGCACGATGGCCGCGGAAGATCCCAACGTCTTCCTCCCGCGTCAGTTCGAGAACGAGCTCAACGCCCTCGCGCACCAGCGCACGACCGGGCCCGAGCTCCTCGCGCAAGTGGGCTCGACGATCCACGGCTTCGTGGCGGGCGTGGGCACCGGCGGAACGCTCATGGGCATCGCGCGTGCGCTGCGCGAGGCCGGGCATCGCACCCACATCGCGCGGGCCCTCCCCGACTCGAACCTCTGCTTCCCGAACGAGCCCGAGATTTGCGGCGGCGTACCGGGTGTCATCGAGGGCTTGAGCACGATCTTGAACCCCGAGGCCGTCGGGCTCGCGGAGTCGATTCGCGTGAGCCAGGGCGAAGCTTACCTCGCGGCGCGCGAGCTCTGTAGTCGCGGCTTCCCGGTGGGTCCCTCGAGTGGCCTCAACTTCGTCGCCGCGAAGCGCCTCGCCGCGCAGCTGGGGCCCGGCCACGACGTCGCCACCGTGCTGTGCGACCGCATGGAGCGCTACTTCTCCACCGAGCTCTTCCAGGACGTAGACCTGCGCGAGTTCGGCGCGTAACGTCGTGGTGCTCGTCGTCGCGGCTGCGACCGAGGGGAGGATGGCATGGCGCTTAGCCCGGACGTTCTGAAAGCGGTGCTCACCGAGGTCGCGGAGCAAGTGGCGGTGTTGCAGACCGAGCTCGTCGAGAGCGCGATGCCGCTTGAGGACGCGACGACGCTCGACCACTTGTACCGCGCGGCCCACACCATGAAGGGCCTCGCGGGTGCCGTCGAAATGCGCGACCTCCACCAGCTCGCCAACGCGATGGAGCTCGTGATCTCGCAGGCGCGGTCGGGGGCCCTCGTGGTCGACGGGCAGAACGGCGTCATCCTTCGCGAGGCGAGCGCGGCGTGCGCGGCGCTCGCGAGCGGCGAGGGAGCCACGACCGTCGACGTCGGGGGCTTGGTGATGCGCCTCGAGGGCATCGAGTCGTCGTCCGCACCCACGCGACGGGTTCTCTTTCACACCACCTCCGCGCCTACCTACGCAGCGCCGTCGACGCGCCCCGCGGAGCCCACCGAAACCTGACGAAATCATGACCACGGCCCGGGCGTGGTTCGCAGGAGGTTTTGCCGCATGCCCACCCCCGCATGGCTCAAGGAGGCCCGCGCCAAGACCGGTCGCGCCTGGCTCGCCCGTTACGGCTGGACGATCGACGGCGGAGCGCCCCGGGTCGCCAAGGCGGTGATCTGCGCCGCCCCGCACACGACGAACTGGGATCTGCCCTTCACGCTCGCCATTTGCTGGGCGCTGGGCATCGAGCTCGCGTGGATCGGCAAGGACTCGCTCTTCAAGGGGCCCGCAGGCCCCTTCATGCGCGGCCTCGGCGGCATCGCGGTCGATCGCAGCAAGCGACTCAACCAGGTGCAGTCGGCAGCGGCGCTGTTCGATGCCCACGACGAGCTCTTGCTACTCGTTCCGCCCGAGGGCACACGGAGCCGCGGCGAACGCTGGAAGACAGGGTTCTACTACATCGCCCTCGAGGCGAAAGTTCCGATCGTGCTCGGCTACTTGGACTACGAGCGCAAGCAGGGCGGCTTCGGCGAAGTGTTTTGGCCGACCGGGAACATCCACGAAGACGAAGCGCGCATTCGGGCCTTCTATTCGGACAAGAAGGGGAAGTTCCCGGAGCATATGACGCCCGTGTATTTCGCACCGAGCACCCCCAGCTGAGTCCATGGCCGCCGAGACCCGCAGCACCACGATCGTCAAACGCAAGCGCTCGCTGACCCACGTGGGCGGCGAGGTCGAGGCCAAAGGCGGGAGTGTGCTCGTCGAGGCTCTCGTACGGGCCCTGCGCGTCGACGCCGCCCCGGAGCCCGACCTCGAAGCCGAAGCGCGCGACGACGCCGACCGCGGCGACGTCCACGGCTTCCACACGTACCCGGCGCGCATGCACCCGCATACGGCGCAGGAGCTCGTGCGCGCGTTCACACCAAAGCGCGGCATCGTCCTCGACCCGTTTTGTGGGAGCGGCACGGTCGTCGTCGAGGCGAGCGCCCAAGGCCTCGCGGCCCACGGAACGGACCTGAACCCGCTCGCGGTGGAGCTCGCGCGCACGAAGCTTCAGCGCTACGCCACCGAGGACCTCGCGGCCCTCACGAGCGAAGCCGAGCGCATCGCCAACGTCGCCGACGATCGTCGCAAGGCCCGCGCGGGCGCCACGAAACGCTACGAAGACCGCGACGCGAGCCTCTTCGATCCCCACGTGCTCCTCGAGCTCGACAGCTTGCGTGCGGGGGTCTTTGCGAGCGAGGCGCCCGCGACGGTGAAGCGCGCGCTCGGCCTCGTGCTCAGCGCGATCCTCGTGAAGGTGAGCCGCAAGAAGAGCGACACATCGCACGTGCTCGAGCAAAAGCGCATCGCCGCGGGCTTCACGGCCAAGCTCTTTCGGCGCAAGACTGCCGAGCTCGTCGAGCGCTTGCGCGCGTACAGCGAGCGCCGTGAGGGCAAGGCACGGTGGCGCGTCGAGCTCGACGACGCGACGCGCCTCGCCTCGGTGCGCGACGCTTCCGTAGGCCTCGTCGTCAGCTCGCCCCCCTACGCCGCCACCTACGACTACCTCGCCCATCACGAGCTGCGCCTTCGCTGGCTCGGCCTCGACGGCCGTGACTTCGCCCGCGGTGAGTTTGGCGCGCGCCGCCACTACGAGCGGCTGACCATCGAAGGCGCTCGCGAGCGCTGGCAACGGGATCTGCACACGCTGCTGCGCTCGCTCGCCCGCGTCACGGTGGACGGCGCGACCGTATGCCTTCAGTTCGCGGACTCGGCCGTCGCCGGTGAGCCGCTCTTCGCTGACGACGAGCTTCGCGCGGCGGTCGTCCGCTCTCCCTATGCGTGGCTCGCCGAAGCGTCGCAGGTGCGCCCGCACTTTCATGGGCCCACGAACCGCGCGTTCGAAGAGCGACCGCGGCGCGAGCACGTGTTTCTTCTGAAGCGCGTCGGCTAGCGGGCGCCTGGCCCCTGGGCGCGAAAAAACCGCCGCTGCGAAACGCCACCGAAATGGCTAGCCTGCGCCGATGGCCATCGTGCGCTTTGTTCTCGAAGACGACACCCACGTCGAGGTCCCTTGCGAAGAGGGCGGTCGCCTCGCCGACGTGTGCGACGCCTCGCCGAAGGGTGTGGTGCCCTTCTCATGCCGGAGCGCGAACTGCGGCACTTGCCGTGTGGTCGTGGTCGAAGGCGCCGGCGAGCTCGAGTCCCACGACGACGAGGAGCTCGACCTCCTCGAGATCTTCAATGCCACCGCGACGCAGCGGCTCGCGTGCTGCGCGCGCCTGAAGGCAGGCTCGGGCCTCGTCGTCCTACGGCCCGCGCGCGACGACGAATGACCGCGATTCACCCGCTCTCGCTCCGGCGCTGGGCCGTGCTCGATGTGTTGCTGGCCGCGTACTACACGTTCTTCGTGCTCGCGGTCGTCTTTGGCTCGGGGCCGAGTCGTGAGGACGTGCTCGGACCGGTCATGCTCAACCTCGTCGTCTTCGTCGTCGTCGCGGCGCTGCACCGGAGCCCCTGGGGCGCGCGCTACGTCATCGCGAAGGGGGCCATCTACCGGACCGTCCTCTTCGCGACCTTCCTGACGAGCTACCTCGAGCTGCAGTTCGTGCTCCCCGCCGTCACCTCGCGCATCGTCGACGCGCAGGTCTACGCCGCCGATCTCGCGCTCTTCGGCTTCGAGCCCGCCCTCGCCTGGGACCGCTTCATCACCCCGGCCCGCGTCGAGTGGTTCGCCTTCTTCTACTACCTGCACTTCCTGGTGCTCGCGTCTCACGTGGTCCCGATGCTGCTGTTCGGAGGACGTGGCCAGCTTTGCACGCGCTTCACGCTCGGCATCCTCATCGTCTTCTGCGTCGGCCACGCGACCTACTTGGCGGTGCCCGGCTACGGACCGTTTTGGTTCTTTCGGGGCCAGTTCCTCCACGAGCCGCTCGAGGGCGGCACGTTCTGGAACCTCGTGCGCACGGCCGTGGCCGCGGGCGGTGCAGGCAAGGACATCTTCCCTTCGCTCCACACGGCAGGCCCGAGCTTCGTCGCCATCTTCGCGTTCTTGCACCGCACGCGCCGCCCCTTTTGCTGGACGTGGCTGCCGCTCGCCATCATCGCCGCGAACATCATCGGAGCGACGCTCTTCCTCCGCTGGCACTACATCGTCGACGTGGTCGCAGGTCTCCTGCTCGCGACGGGCTCCGCGCTCACGTGCCGCACGGTCTCGGATCGCGAAGCCCACTGGCGCGCGCGGAGCGGCGTCGGACCGGTCTTCGACCCCTTCCTCCCGAACCCCGCGCCGCGCCTCTTCGGGGCCACCGTGGCGCCACGAAAAAGTCTCGGCGCCTCCGAAAATCACGGCTAATCTCCCGCCCATGAAGACGTCGCAAACGATTCTCTCGGTCTTTTCCCTCGTGGCCCTCGGAGCCACGGCCCTCCTTGCGGCCTGCGGCAGCGACGACGACACCTCGGTGCCCGTCGTCACGAAGGACGCGGGTACGGTGAAGGACGCGACGGCCCCGGCGACGGACTCGGGCACTTCGGCCTCGGACGCGGGCACCGCGCCGACGACGGACGCGGGCTCGGTGGTCGACAGCGGCTGTGACTCGCGCGTGTCGATCCGCGTGCGCGACGCCGGCGGCCTCTACTGCTTCAAGGGCGGCATCGACGCGGGCCCCTACTGCCAAGAGGGCGAGTCGTGCTGCGTGAGCTTTACGGACGCGGGCGCGCGCAACGCGTGCACGGCGCGCGCGGCGTGTGACTTCGACGCCGGCGCGGCGCGCAAGTACGAGTGCACCCAAGCTTCGGACTGCACGGGCGGAACGGTCTGCTGCGCGCTCGGCGCGACCGAGCAGTACGCGCAGTGCTCCTACGACTGGGCGAAGAGCGGCCACAAGGGCAGCGCGTGCCAGGCGAGCTGCGGCGCAGGCCAGTCGCCCGTGTGCACCTCCAACGCCGACTGCCCGAACGGCACGACCTGCCGCGCGGCGACCATCTTCGGCACGTTCATGGGTGTCTGCCGCTGAGCGAGGCGCTTCATGAACGCCAAGGGCTCGGTCTTCGGACCGGGCCCTTTTTCGTTCTCGCATGCGTGCAAAATGCAGACACCGCGCCCAAGCAAGCTTGGACGCGGTGAGAGGCGCGGTCGTCGCAGGATCGTACGCGACGACCCGGTTCGTCAGAGGTTGCCGCGGCGCTGGTACGCCGGCACGTCGAAGTCTTCTTCGACGGTCGACGGGAAGGCGCGCACGGAACGCGGCGCCTGAACGCGGAACTGGCTCGTGGGGGACTGCGAGGCCGGGGCCGCGGAGGCCGTGCGGGGCTCGAAGGGAGCCGGGCGACGCGACGCCGGGGCGATTGCCTGCGGCTCCTGGTGAAGCGCGCGGGCGGCCTCCATGCTGGGAGCCGGGCGGAAGGAGGTCGACGCGGGTGCGTGCTGGCTACGCTGCGCGGCGACGGGGTCCATCGTGCGCGCGTAGGCCGAGGAGAGCTCGAGACCGCTGTGCGAGCGCGCCTGGAGCTGCGCGCTGTGACGCATGTCTTCCGCGGCGCGGCGCTCTTCGAAGTCGAAGCCGGTCGCGATGACGGTGACCTTGACGCTGTCGCCGAGGGACTCGTCGATGCTCGCGCCGAAGATGATGTTCGCCTCTTCGTGCGCCTGCTCCTGAATCAGCTTCGCCGCCTCGTCGATCTCCTTCATCTTGAGGTCGGGGCCGCCGACGACGTTGATGAGGACGCCCATGGCGCCGTGGACCGAGATGTTGTCGAGGAGAGGCGAGCTCACGGCCATTTCGGCCGCGAGGCGCGCACGGTGCTGGCCCTTCGCGATGCCGGTGCCCATGAGCGCGCGGCCCATGTTCGACATGACGGTCTTCACGTCGGCGAAGTCGACGTTCACGATGCCCTGAACCTGGATGAGGTCGCTGATCCCCTTCACCGCCTGGTAGAGGACCTCGTCGGCCTTGCGGAACGAGTCGATGAAGCTCAGGTCTTCATCGCCGAGCATGAGGAGCTTCTCGTTCGGGATCGTGATGAGCGTGTCGACGTGCTCCGCGAGCGCGAGCAGGCCGTGCTCGGCGCGCTTCGAGCGCTGGCGACCTTCGAAGCCGAAGGGCTTGGTGACGACGCCCACGGTGAGCGCGCCTTCTTCACGAGCGATCTGCGCGACGATCGGGGCCGCGCCGGTGCCGGTGCCGCCGCCCATGCCCGCGGTGACGAAGACCATGTCCGCGCCGCTGATGAGCTCCTTGATGCGCTGCACGTCTTCGAGCGCCGCCTTGCGACCGCGCTCCGGGTCCGCGCCCGCACCGAGGCCGCGCGTGAGCGCCGACCCGATGTTGAGCTTCGTCGGCGCCGCGTTGACGTTGAGCGCCTGCGCGTCGGTGTTGATCGCGATGAACTCCACGCCCTCGAGGCCGAAGTTGATCATCGTGTTGACGGCGTTGCCGCCCGAGCCACCCACACCAATGACCTTGATGCGAGCCTGATATTCCTGCGTGTCGTCAGCAAATTCGATGGAAAACATCTGTCGATCCTCCCAGAGCGCCGTCTTGCGTTTTTGCCTCTGCAAGTCGGCTCGGTTTTCTCGAAGCCTTCGGTCGCCTCTTACCGAAGAGCTTCATCAAGCAAGCGGGAAGGAATCACGCGCACATGGCTCGGGCCAAATTCGCGTGAACGTTTTTTTCACCAAGCCTGGCGGAACCAGTTCCAAAGGCCGCTCGGGGCCTTGGGCTGCTCCGGCTCGACGCGCGTGCGCGAGCTCGACGGGTGCGAAGTGACTTGCGTGCGCTCACGCGCCTGCGAGAGCTGCTCGGCCCCGTACTTCACGAGACCGATGGCGGTCGCGTACTGCGGACCGTTGACGAGCGCGACCATGCCGCGAACGCCGATCGGGTAGCCGATGCGAACGGGCATCCCGAGGATCTCCTCGGCGAACTCCGTCATGCCTTCGAGCACGACCGAGCCGCCGGTGAGCACCGCGCCCGATGAGAGCTGCTCGAGGAGACCGGTCTCCTCGATGCGACGACGAACGACCGCGAAGATCTCTTCGACGCGCGGCTCGATGATGTCGGTGAGCACGTGGCGCGCGACGCGACGAGGAGCGTGCGTCCCAACGCCGGGCACTTCGATCTCTTCGCTCTCTTCGACGAGGCGACCGAGCGCGCAGCCGTAGATGCGCTTGATGCGATCGGCTTCGCCCATGGGCGTGTGGAGCCCCGTCGCGATGTCGCTCGTGACGTTGTTGCCGCCGACGGGGATGCTCGACGTGTGGGCGATACCGCCGTTCGCGTAGAGCAGCACGTCCGTGGTGCCGCCGCCGATGTCGATGACCGCGGCGCCGATCTCCTTCTCGTCTTCCGAGAGGACCGCGTGCGCGCTGGCAAGCGGCTGGAGCACGACGTCGGCGACCTTGAGCCCCGCGCGCTCGGCGCAGCGGACCACGTTCTGCACGCAGGTCGTCGCCGCCGTCACGAGGTTCACGTGCACGCCGAGGCGCACCCCGCTCATGCCGATGGGGTCGAGGATGCCGTCTTGGCTGTCGACGACGAACTCACGCGGCAGCGCGTGAAGAATCTGTCGGTCGACGTCGATGGGGATCGCGCGTGCACCTTCGAGCACGCGCTCGACGTCCGCGCGCGTGACTTCGCGGTCCGCGACCGCCGCGACGCCGTCGCTCATGTGCGCGCGAATGTGGCTGCCCGCGATGCCAGCGTAGACCGTGTCGATCTTCACGCCTGCCATCTGCTGGGCCGCCTCGACCGCGTCGCGAATCGAGCGCACCGTCAGCTCGATGTTCGAGACGATGCCTCGCTTCAAACCCTTGCACGCGACCGTCCCGACCCCGAGGATCGTGATTCCATCCGCGTCCACTTCACCGACAACAGCGCACACCTTGGTGGTGCCAATGTCGAGCCCGACGATCACTTGTCCCTGCGCACTCATCGTGGACCGGTGGTCGCATGCACGACGCACCGTGGCCAAGAAATCGAAGTGCTTATTTCCATGCTTCGATGCGTGAGGACGTACGCGCTCGAACACGAGGATTTTCAGCGCTCGCGAAGCTTCGCGAGCACACGCACCAACGCGCGTTGGCGATCGCGTTTCAGCGCGCGCGCACGACCACGCGATCGCTCGTCGGGGCGCCGTCGAGGAGCAGCGCCGTCGCACGACCTCCGCGTCGATCGACCTCCGCGAGGACCTTCGCCGCCATGTCGAGCTTGTGACGGTACGGGCCGTGGCCGAGCTCCAGCGCGACGCCTTGCGCGCCGACGCGGAGAACCATCTCTCCGCTACGCTCGACGTGCACTTCTTCGAGCGGCATCGCGTCCACCAGCTTGCCGCGTTCGTACTCCGCGGCGAGATCGAGCGCACGGCGGAGGAGTTCGCGCCCGCGCCCTGCGCTGTCGCTCAGGTCTTCCGTCGTCAGACCCGTGATCACAGGCCGGTCGACGAGCTCTTCCGGCTCGACCGTCTTGAAGACGTTGCCCGTGGCCGTGACCAAGTAGGGCTCCTCGAGGGCGAGGACCGCGAGCGGCTCCCGCTCACGGACGGAGACGTCGATGCGACCGGGGAGGCGGCGCACGACCGTCGCATCTTCCACCCAAGGCTCTGCGATGAGCTTGCGGCGCGCTTCGGCCAGGTCGAGCGCGAGCACGTTGTGCCCCTTCGTGAGCCCCGCCACCTCTTCGTAATGCGCCACGCTTCGATGCGAGGCGCCCTCGACGCGCACGTCGCGCAACGCGAAGTAGGGCGTCGTCACGAGCCACTGGCGCGCCGCGACGATGACGCCGAGCGCGAGCACCACCAGCCAACCGATCGACGCCGCGCTGGCTTTCTCCGCGCGCGGGAGCATCTCGGGCTTGAGCGGCGCCGGGGACTCCATCGCGACGACGTGGGAGCCTTCGTCGTCGACGTCTTCGATGAGGTCACGTTCGTCGAGAAACTCTTCGCTCATGGCGTTGCCTCGCGCTCGAGGAGGGCGGCAAGCTCGCGCACGGACTGGTTCACGTCGCCGGCGCCGAGCGCAATCACGATGTCGCCGGGGCGTACAATCGCGTGGAGGCGCTTGCCGAGGTCGCGCTTGTCCGCCACGAACTCGACCGCATGGTGCCCGTGCGCGCGGACCGCCTTCGCGAGCGCATCGCCGGTCGCACCCTCGATGGGAGCCTCACCGGCCGCGTAGACTTCGGTCATGAGCAGCACGTCGGCGCGGTTGAACGCGCGCGTAAACTCTTCGAAGAGATCGCGCGTGCGCGTGTAGCGGTGCGGCTGAAACGCGACCACGATGCGGCGGTCGAAGCCGTTCTGGGCCGCGGAGAGCGTCGCTTCGACCTCGGCCGGGTGGTGCCCGTAGTCGTCGATCAGGATGGCGTCGCCGGTCTGACCTTCGCGCTCGAGCTTCGGCTGCGCGACCACGGTGAAGCGGCGCTGCACGCCATGGAAGTGCCCGATCGCCTCGCGCACGACGTTCATGGGCACCGCGAGCTCGTCGGCTACGGCGAGGGCCGCGAGCGCGTTGAGCACGTTGTGGACACCCGGCATGCGCACGGCGAACTCGCCCATGAGCTCGCCACTGCGCAGCGCCTCGAAGCGCGTCAGGAAGCCCTCTTGACGGATGTTCCGCGCGCGATAGTCCGCCTGGCGCGAGAGGCCGTAGGTGACGTAACGCCTGGAAATACGCGGCAAGATCGCCTGCACGTTCGGGTGGTCCACGCAGAGGACGCCGAGGCCGTAGAAGGGCACCTTGTTTACGAAGTCGACGAAGGCGTCCATGACCTTCTCGAGCGAGCCGTAGTGGTCGAGATGCTCGGGGTCGATGTTCGTGACGACCGCGATCGTCGGCGTGAGGCGCAAGAACGAACCGTCGCTCTCGTCGGCTTCGGCGACGAACACGTCACCGGCGCCCAAGCGCGCGTTCGAGCCAAGCGCGTTGACCTTGCCTCCGACGACGACGGTCGGATCGAGGCCGGCCTCACGGAGCACCGTGGCCACGAGCGAGGTCGTCGTCGTCTTGCCGTGGCTGCCGGCGATGAGCGCCGCGTACTTCACGCGCATGAGCTCTGCGAGCATTTCAGCGCGGGGAATCGCAGGGATGGCGAGCTGCCGCGCGCGCTCGAGCTCCGGGTTGCTCGTGCCGATCGCGCTCGAATAGACGATGACGTCGGCGCCCTCGACGTGGCGCGCGTCGTGGCCTTCGAAGATCGTCGCGCCGAGGGTCTCGAGGCGCCGCGTGGTGTCGTTCGCCTTGCGGTCGGAGCCGGTGACCTCGAACTCGAGCGTGCGGAGGATCTCCGCGAGGCCGCTCATGCCGATGCCGCCGATGCCGATGAAGTGAACGCGCCTGACGTGACCTCGGAACACTTCGTCTACCCTTTCCGTTCTTCGAGCTTCGCGAGCCGAGCGATCTCTCCCGCGATGACCTTGGCAGCGTCGGGGCGCCCTGCGTCGCGCGCAGCGTTCCCCATGGCCCGGAGGCGATCGTGATCGGCGAGGAGCCGCTCGAGCTCCACGGCGAGCCTAACCGGATCGGCTGCCTCTTCGCGAATGCAGATCGCTCCGCCCGCCTCTTGAAGGGCGAGCGCGTTGGCGGCCTGGTGGTCGTCCGCGGCATGCGGAAACGGGATGAGGATCGACGGTCGACCGATCGCGCAGATCTCGGCCACGCTCACGGCGCCGGCGCGCCCGACGACGAGGTCCGCCGCGGCGATCGCGCTCGCGACGTCGTCGATGAAGGGGACGACTTCGACTTGGGAAAACCCAGCCTTCCGGTACGCCTCTTCGACCGCTTCGGCGTTCTTTCCGCACTGGTGTACAACCGAGAGCTCGTTCCGCATGAGGCCGAGCCGACCGACAGCCTCGGGCATGCGCTCGTTCAGCGACCGCGCGCCTTGGCTTCCGCCGAGCACGAGCACGCGGAGGCCTGCGCGCTTCGGCACGGGACGTGGCCCGAAAGCCGAGCGAAGGGGCACGCCATCGACGCGCGCGCGGCCCTCGCGGCCGAGTGACTTCAGGTGAGGCCAGGCCACGAAGACGCGATCGGCGAACGGCGCGAGGAGGCGGTTCGTGAGGCCCGGGTGTCCGTTCGGCTCCACGAGCGCCAGGGGCACGAACGCCGCGATGCTCGCGACACCGATCGGGCCCGCCGCGTAGCCGCCGATGCTGACGAACGCGCTCGGACGCTCGCGCGCCACGAGGCCGATCGCGCGGAGGCTTTGCCACGCCGCGATGGTCCCGCCGCGCAGCGCACGCGACACGCCCCCGCCCTTCATGGGCTCGACCTGCAGGAGTTCGAGGCGGTAGCCGTGCTGCGGCACGACCTTGTTCTCGATGCCCCGCGGTGTGCCTACGAACACCACCTCGCACGCGTAGCGCGCGCGTAGCTCGTCGGCGAGCGCGAGCCCCGGGAAGACGTGCCCGCCCGTGCCGCCCGCGGCCACGAGGATGCGCTTAGGACTTGGCGCCACGGCGTGCGCCTCCTTGCCGTGCGTTCGCGCGCGGAGCTTCGACGGGCGCCGCGGGCGCGTCGCTGCCCTGGCGCGAGATGTTGAGCATGATGCCCGCTGCCGCGCTGCACACGATGAGCGAGGAGCCGCCGAAGCTCACGAACGGCAGCGTGAGGCCCTTCGTCGGAGCGATCGCGAGGATGACCGACATGTTGAACGCGGCCTGAAACGCGAAGAGCACGCTGATGCCGTACGCGATGAACGTGCCGTAGTCGTCGGGCGCACGGAACGCAGCGCGGAGCCCGCGGACGAAGAGCGTCACGTAGAGCGCGACGAGCACCGCGAGGCCGACGAAGCCAAACTCCTCGCCGACGACCGCACCGATGAAGTCCGTGTGCGCCTCGGGGAGGTAGAGCGTCTGGTAGCCGTGCCCGAGCCCCATGCCGGTCTTCTCGCCGCTGCCGATCGCGATGAGCGACTGGTAGGCCTGGTACCCCGTATCACCACGGTGGTGTTCGAGGTCCATCCACGCCATGAGGCGGTTCCAGCGGTACTCTTTGTGGCGAAGCGCGAAGTAGCCGCCGACGATGCCGATGAGGCCCGAGAGCCCAATGTAGCCCATGCGCGCGCCCGCCACGAGGAGCAGCGAGAACGTGAGCACCGCGACCACGATGGCGCTGCCGAAGTCCGGCTGCTTCATGCAGAGCGCGATCAGGATCACGCACACGATGACGTGCGGAACGAAGCCCACGCTGAAGCCGCGTACCTGCTCACCCTTCTTCGCCAGTGAGTACGCGAGCCAAAGCACGAGCGCGAGCTTCGTGTACTCTGCAGGCTGTACGTGCACCGGGCCGATCGAGATCCATCGCGCAGCGCCACCGGCCGCGTGACCGGCGCGCGTGAGAACGGCCACGAGCATCACCACGGCGAGCCCGAGGATCGGGTACGTGAGCTTGTGGATCTTGTGGTAGTCGAACTTGCTTGCGAGCAGCAAAACGCCGAGCGCCGCGACCACGTAGACGGACTGGCGCAGCAAGAAGAACTGCGGGTCGTGGTACTTGATGGCGCCTTCCACCGCCGAGGCGCTGTAGACCATCACGAGCCCCACGCCGAGGAGCGCGGTCACGACGGCGAAGAGGACCGAGTCGAAGGGTCGCTGGGCGTCTTCTTCCGTCGCGGGCTTCGCGTCGAGCTTTCGAAAGAGCCCGAGCGCGGGCAACGGAAGCTTCATCGCGCTCATGGCTTGTGCTCCTCGAGGGCGTTGACCGCTTCGACGAAAGCGTCGCCGCGGTGCTTGTAGTCACGGAACATGTCGAAGCTCGCGCACGCGGGCGAGAGGAGCACGGCGTCTCCGTGGTGAGCGAAGGCCCGTGCGAACACGACGGCCTCGTCCATGGACGCGGCCCGCTTGCAGGGCAGCGCGCTGCCGACGGCGGCCTCGATGAGCGGCGCGGCTTCCCCGAGCGTCACGACCGCGCGCCCCTTCGCACGCAGGGCTTCGACGAGGGGCTCGTAGCTGCCGCCCTTGTCCTTGCCGCCCGCGATGAGGACCGCCTTGGGTTCGAGGAGCCCGACGAGCGCCGTCACCGCCGCGCCGACGTTCGTCCCCTTCGAGTCGTCGTAGTAGCGAACACCCTCGCATGTGCGCACGAGCGCGGTGCGATGCGCGAGGCCCTCGAAGCTCGCGATCGCGTCGACGAGGAGCGCCGGGGCAAGTTCGAAGGGGCGCAGGGCCGCGAGGGTCGCCGCGACGTTGAGCGCGTTGTGGCCGCCGCGGAGCCGTGTTCGCTCGAGGTCAATGCGGACGCCGCGCGTGAGATCCTCGATGCATGCACCCTGCACACGCACGTCGCCCTCGGGGCCGAACGTGACGATCTGACCGCGGCCACGCACGGCCTGCCAACGGCAGATGGGGTCTTGGGCGGGAATGACCGCGAGGTCGTCCGGCGTCTGACGCTCGAAGGCGCGGCCCTTCGCCGCCGCGTAATGCTCGAAGCTCGGGTAGCGATCGAGGTGATCGGGCGTGACGTTGAGCAGCACCGAGACACGCGGCTTGAACGCGCTCACGCGCTCGAGCTGGAACGAAGACACCTCCAGCACGCTCACGTCGAACGATTCCTGCTCGTGGTTCGCCCAGGGCTCGCCGAGGTTTCCTCCAGCGAAGACGCGTTTGCCGGCGGCCGCGAGCACGTGCGCCACGAGGGACGTCGTCGTGCTCTTGCCGTTGGTGCCGCCGATGGCGACCACGGGCTCTTCGTGAGCACGGAGCTGCCACGCGAGCTCGATTTCGCTCCAGACCGGCACACCGCGCGCGTCGAGGGCGTCGCTCCACGGGCCTGGCGGGACTCCAGGCGATACGACGCAGCGCTCAATCGCTCGCGTGTCGAACGTGTGCAGCGACACCTGTGCACTCTGCACACGTGCCGAGGTCGGCTTGACGGCCCACTGTGCGACAGGCTTTTCGTCCAGGAGCACCACGTCGGCGCCCTGACGAGCCAAGAGCTCGGCCGCTGCGACGCCGCTCTTCCCGGCGCCCACCACGTACCAACGCTGACCTTCGACCTTCGCGCGTGCCATGACGTTCACCGGAGCTTGAGGCTGCTCAGCGCGACGAGCGCGAGGAGCACGGAGACGATCCAGAAGCGGACGATGACCTTCGGCTCGGGCCAGCCCTTCTTCTCGAAGTGATGGTGGATCGGCGCCATGAGGAAGACGCGCTTTCCCGTCGTCTTGAACGAGATCACTTGGACGATGACGCTCACGGCTTCGAGGAAGAAGATGCCGCCGAGGACGATCGACAAGAGCTCGTTCTTGGTCACGACGGCGCAGACGCCGAGGCCGCCGCCGAGCGAGAGCGAACCCACGTCGCCCATGAACACCTGGGCCGGGTACGTGTTGTACCAGAGGAAACCAATGCCTGCGCCGACCATGGCGCCGCAGTACACGGAGAGCTCGCTCGCGCTCGTGATGTACGGAATGTCGAGGTAACGCGCGACGACGAAGCGCTGCGCGACGTGGGTGATGCCGAAGGCCGCGCCCGCAAGGTACGCCCAGATGAGGTACGTGCCCGCGTTGATGATCACCGGTCCGATCGCGAGGCCGTCGAGGCCGTCCGTGAGGTTGACGGCGTTGCTCATCGCGACGACCGTGAACACGGCGAGCAGGTAGGTGATCGCGACGGGGGTCACGACGGGGTGCTTCTGGAACGCGACGAAGGGGATGCCGAGGTGGTCGCGGAGATCGAACCAGTCGGAGGGCATGGCCTCACGCGCGAAGAACATGTACGCGCACACCGCGCCGCCGATCGTGAACTGACCGAGGAGCTTGTAGCGACCGGGGACGCCTTTCGAGTTCTTGTCGCGAATCTTCAGGTAATCGTCGAGGTACCCGATGACGCCGTAGCCGACCGTGACGGTCGTGACCGCCCAGACGAAGGGGTTGTGCAGGTCGCACCAGAGCACGGTCGACGAGAGCAGGCAGAGCAGGATGAGCGCGCCGCCCATCGTCGGCGTCCCGCGCTTCTTGAAGTGCGACTCGGGGCCGTCGTGGCGGACCACTTGACCGATCTGCTTCTTCTGCAGCTCACGAATGAACCAGGGACTCAGCGCGAACGAGAGCAGCATCGCCGTGGCGGTCGCGGCGATCGCGCGGAACGGCACGTAGCGGAGCACGTTGAGGAAGCTGAGCCACGGCGCGTGGTTGCGCAGCGGGTAGAGGAGCTCGTAGAGCATGTCAGGTCGTCTCCATCGGGGGCGTGGCTCCCGCGAGAGCCTCGAGCAAGCGCTCGAGACCCACACTGCGCGAACCCTTCACGAGCAGCAAATCTTCAGCAGAAAGACACCCTTGCAGGTGGGCGGTTGCGGCGTCGACGCCGCCGCACGGCATGAAGCGCTCCGCCGACGGGTGCGCTTTCATCGCCGCGTCCATCTCGGCGCCGGCTCCGACGACCCGCGTGAAGCCGAGCTCGAGCGCCCGGTCGAGGACGCGCGCGTGCGCCGCCGCGCTCGCCACACCAAGTTCACGCATCGCACCAAGGACGACGTTCGCGCGGAGCTTTCGTTGGTCGGCAAGCTCGCGCGTGAGCTCGAGCGCCCGAAGGACGCTCTCCGGGTTCGCGTTGTAGCAATCGTCGATGAGGGTGACCCCGCCATGGCCGAGCACCACGCGACCGCGCCCCTCGAGCGGCGCGAGCCGACTCATCGCCTCCGCAACCTCCGCTGCGCGAAGCGGCGACGCCAAGAGCACGTCGGCAGCCGCGAGCGCCGCGCAAAAGTCCAGCGCTTGCGCTTCGCCCGGGAAGGGGACCAGGACCTCGAACGGCGCCGCATCGACCCCCGCGCGGCGCACGCGCAGCGTCGCAGCCTCGAGGCCGTCAATGCGTCGCGACACGAGGCGCACATCGGCCCCCTCGCCTCGCCCGAAGGTGACCACGCGACGGCAGCGCGCGCCGAGGGCTTGCGCCAGCGCGACGGGGTCTTCCGCGTGCAGGACGGCCACGCCGGACTCGTTGAGGCCGCGCACGATGTCGCCCTTCTCGCGCGCCACATCGGAGAGCGCGCCGCCGACACCCTCGGCGTGCGCGAGGCCGATCGACGAGATGACGGCCACGTCGGGCTCTGCGATCGCCGTCAGCGCCGCGATCTCACCGCGGAGGCTCATGCCCGCCTCGAGCACCACCGCCTCGTGCGAGGCCGCGGTCGCGAGCGCGACCATCGGGAGGCCGATGCGGTTGTTCAAATTGCCAGGCGTTTTCCAGGTCGAGAGCCGAGCACCGAGCAGCACGGCGAGGATCTCTTTCGTGGTGGTCTTGCCCGCGCTCCCCGTCACCGCGGCCGTCACCGCGCGTGGAGTGGCCTTTCGCCAGCGACGCAAGTGAGCGCGCGCCAAGGCCCCGAGCGCCACGAGCGTGTCGTCCACGACGACTTGAGGCCCCTCGCCCTGCGGCTCCGCGACGATGGCAAACGGCGAACCCGCAGTCCACGTCGCCGCGACGAAACGGTGCGCGTCGAGGCGCTCGCCGACGAGGGCAACGAAGGCGACGCCGGGCCCCGCAGCGCGCGAGTCCGTGGTGATCGATGCAGCGCGAAGGTCGCGATCGTGAACGCCAACCACGCGACCGCCCGTCACGGCGGCGACCTCCCACACCGTGAACGTAGCGTGATTTACAGGGATCGGCGTACTCATGCGCCTGCACCTTGACGCACGCGGCGCGCCGCCAACGCGGTGCGCGCGACGACGCGGTCGTCGAAGGGGCGCTTCTCGGTGCCGACGATTTGGTAGTCCTCGTGCCCCTTGCCCGCGATGACGACGATGGCGCCGCTCGTGGCCGCACGCACCGCTTCCTCGATGGCCTCGCGGCGATCGAGCACGACGGCGTAGCCCTCGTCGACGCCACGGAGCGAACCATGGCGCTCCTTACCGCTCGCGCGAACGCCTTCTTCGACGGACGCCGCGATGGCGACGGGGTCTTCCGTGCGCGGGTTGTCACTCGTCACGACCACGAGCGAAGCCCCCTGCGCCGCGGCGAGCCCCATGGGCGCGCGCTTGGTCGCGTCGCGATCGCCTCCGCAGCCGATCACGCAAATCACCTGACGTGGGCCGCTCGCGCGGACGCTCTCGAGCACCCGAGAGACTGCGTCGGGCGTGTGCGCGTAGTCGACCAGCACCGTGATGTCGTCGTCGCTCCGGCTCACGCGCTCGAGGCGACCTGGAGCGCCGCAGACGCGCCCGAGAGCAACGAGCGCGGCATCGAGATCTTTCCCTGCTTGCAGCACGCAACCCAGGGCAACGAGTGCATTCTGCAAGTTATGGCGCCCTGCGAAGGGAACAACGAATTCGCGACGACCCGCAGGCGTGCGAAGCGTGCCGACCATGCGATCGCGCTCGAAGGCGACGGTCTCCGGTGCGAGGTCCGCCTCACGACCGCGCGGCCCTTCGAAGCTCGCGACGCGCAAGGTGGGGATCGTGAGCGAAGCCGCCAGCTCGCGGCCAAAGTCGCCGTCGATCGCGATGACCGCAGAGCCCGGCGCGTGCTCGCGGAAGAGCGAAGCCTTCGCGGCGCCGTACTCCTCCATGCTTCCGTGGAAGTCCAGGTGGTCCTGCGTGAGGTTCGTGAACGCCGCAACGTGGAAGCGCAGACCGCGGACGCGGTCGAGCGTCAGTGCGATCGAGGACACCTCCATGCACGCGTACGCCGCGCCGGAGTCGCGCATCGCCGCAAGGAGCCGCGCGGTCTCGTCGCCTTCGGGGGTCGTGTGGGTCGCGGGCCAGGAGAGAGGGCCGAGCACGTTGCCCACCGTGCCGATGAGGCCGCACGCCGCGCGTCCTTCGAGATCGTCGAGGAGCTCACGCACGAGGTGCGTCGTCGTCGTCTTTCCGTTCGTGCCCGTGACGCCGACGAGCTCGACGCTGAACGACGGGTGGCCGTACACAGCCGATGCGGCGCGGCCCAGCATCGCGCGAACGCTCGGCACCACGAGGACGGGAACGGAAACGCCCGCAGGGTCCACGAGCCCAGGCTCCGTGAGCACCGCCGCGGCGCCCTTCGCGATGGCGTCGCCGACGAAGCGGGTCCCGTCGACCGACGCGCCGCGCCGCGCGACGAAGAGGTCTCCAGGCACCACCCGTCGCGAGTCTTGCTGGACACCTGTGACAATCGCGTCGGGAGAGCCGTCGCAGTGCGCGCCTTCGCCGAGCTCGCGCACGAGCTGGCCCACCCGCAGCCCCTCGGTTCCCGGACCGAAGGAGGTCCGACGCACGCGCGGTCCATTGCCCTGGCTCACGAGGGTGGCTCCAAGACGAGCTTGACCGTCGCCCCGCGAGGGAGCGACGTGCCCGCCGGCGGGTCCTGACGCACGAGGCGACCGGTGCCTTCGAGCCGGGGAACGAGGCCCGCCCCGAGCACCACGCGGAGCGCGTCGCGCGCAGCCAAGCCCGTAGCTTCTGGCACGCGCACGTCGTTCACGCCGACGCTCGGAGCCTCAGGAGCGAGCGAAAGATCGGTCGGGATCGCAGGCTCACCGGGCCCCGCCGCCGGGCCGATGTTGCTCGCCTCGGGGCCGATGTTCGACCCTGCCGCGGCCTTCGCGGCGATCGCTGGAGCCGGGGAGACGCGCTTCTCTTTCGCGCTCGTTTGCTCGGCGTTCTGCTCGGCGCGATCGAGGCGCGCCGGGCCGCGCGCGGGCACGACGCCGAGGTAGCGCAGCG
>CAIOHM010000293.1 GCA_903858055.1 uncultured delta proteobacterium | reverse complement strand
GTCGACGCCCACGAGGCGCCGCTGACCACCCGGGCTTCGGAGCCGCATTTCCAGGGTTCCGCGCGCTTCGGAGGCCGCACCCGTCGTGAGCTCGAAGCTCTTCCATCCCTCGCCGTCGTGGTGCGTGAGCGTGCCGATCGATCGCCCGTCGACGCGCCACTCGAGCACCACCGGCGCGCCCTTCGCGTCGCGCTCCGCCTCGACGTAGAGACCGAAGCCTCCGCGCACCGCCGACCCGAGCGGGACGCCAGGGAATCGCACGACGACCGTGCGACCATCCCCCGGCACCTCGGTGAAGATCGCGTCGTGCGCCGCGTACGTGAGATCGGTCACGAAGGAGCGCGCAACCTGCGCGCCGGCGCACGAGAAGCGCTCGCTCGGCCATGCGGGCCCCGAGCCGAGGTTGCCGCTCACGAGACCAAACGCACCCCACGCACAGGGAGTCTCATCGCCGTTCGCCTCGACGAAAGCCAGGGCCTCCGCGATCCGAGACGGGAGTCGCGCACCGACGCGAAACGGCCGTGCCGCATGAACGAAGCGGAGCGCGAGGCCACCGAACGCCTCTTCGCGCTCGACGACGTAACCCTCGGGCGTCTCGACGCGGCCGAGCTCCCCGACGATGGCAACGCGCGCGAACGACGCGATCGACCCGCCGACGCGTGCCGCCGACATGAGCTCGTCGCCGAGGGCTGCGCGCGCCACGGGCCCGAGCCAGCGTGCGCCGAGGGCGAGCCCATCGTCTTGCGAAAGATCACGCTGGAGCGCTTCGCGCACGGCCTTCCAGTCTTCCGGCCGCGGGCCGCCGCGTGCTTGCACCACGACGCCAAACGCCTCGGCGAGCGAGAGCCCCACGAGGAGCGCACCCGCACCAAAGGCGACCTGAGAGACACGAAGCTCCATGCGCGCGCGGACGCTAGCAGGGTGGACTCGAAAGGGCGACGGCGGCTTGGTCTTCGCGACCGAGGCTGATACGGAGCCCGTCGTGCCGCTCCTCTCGACTCTCCTGCAGCGCCTGCGTGCGGTGCGCAGCTCGACCTGGCTGGTCTTCGCGGTGGCGATCGCCGCGACCGTGCCTGCGTGGATCGTGCGCCACCCGCCCGTGACCGACTGGCCCTTCCACGAGGCCACCATCCGCGTGCTGCGGAGCTTTCACGACCCCGCCTACGGGTTCGACGCCCACTACGAGCTGAAGCTCGGCAACACGCAATACATCGCGTATTACCTAATCGGCGCGCTCTTCGCCCTCGTGGTCGGCGTGAAGGCCGCTCAGGTGCTCCTCGTGAGCAGCTACCTGGCGGGCACCGTGCTCGGCATGCGGGCGCTCCTCCTCGCGCTCGGCAAAGACGAACGACTGGCGCTGCTCGCGGTGCCGCTCCTCTACAACGTCCTCTTCATGTTCGGCCTCTTGCCCTTCCTCGTGGGCATCCCGGCCATGCTCTTCGCGCTCGCGCTCACGCTCGAGCAGCTGCGCACACCGAGCGTTTCGCGAGGCGTCGCGCTGGCGCTGCTGGTGGTGCTCCTCTTCCACCTGCACTTCTTCCCCTTCGGGGTCTTCGCGCTCGGAGCCTTGCTGCTCGCCCCGTGGGCACGCCCGCGCGCGTTCGTGGTGTATTCTGCACCCTTCGCCCCCGCGGTGGTCCTGGCGCTTCGCTGGATGTTCTTCACCGACGCAGGCAAACTGAGCTCCGGCGCGCTGTTCGATCGCCACGCGATCCGCCCGCCGCTCCAGTCACTGAACGAGCTGTGGCGCTGGCTCCTCGACGTCGCGCCCGACGACCGAGACGAGCTCGTCTTCGTCGGCTTCGTCTTGGTGCTGCTGTTCACGAGCGCCCTCGCGCAGGGCGACCGCGACGTCGACGAAGAGCGTGCAGCCGACGGGCGCAAGCTCGGCATGCTGCCGATCGTGTGCCTCGTCCTCTACTTCCTCCTCGAAGAGGGCCACGGCTACATCTGGATCATCGCGCAGCGCTTCCCCTTCCTCTTCCTGCTGCTTCTCGTGCCGATGGTGCGCATGCCGCGGGGCTCCCGCGCCGAGCTCGCGAGCGCCGCCGCCCTTGCGCTCGCCACGGGCGCGATCACGGTCGCCGCGCAGCGTTTCGTGCGCTTCGAGCTCGAGGAGGTCGGGGACATCGACGAGGCCATCGAGCAGATTCCTCCGCGGAGCAAGGTCGCGGCGCTCGTCTTCGACAAGGGCTCGCGCGTCGTGCACCACACGCCGTTCCTGCACTTCGGGAGCTACGTGCAGACCGAGCACGGGGGCGTGCTGCAGTTCAGCTACGCGGGCTACGCGCACTGGCCCTTCGACTACCGGCCCGGCGCCGCGCCTCCCCCGGGGGGCCCCGCCCGCCTGCGCTGGGAGTGGACGCCGGAAGAGACGAACGTGAGCGGAGAGCTCGCGGGCTACTACGACATCGTCCTGACCCGCGGAGCCGGCTTCGACGCCGAGCGGAACGGGTTCCGTGTCCGCTACCAGGGGAATCGCTGGGCGGTCTGGGAGCGAAAGGCACCGGGCGACGCACAGGAGCGGTGACAGGAGCCGCGCGCCTGACTACGGTCCCGGGCCGTTCCCCGGAGAATCACGACGATGGCCCAAGGTTACGAGACGACGATTGGCCCCCGCACCCGCCTTCGCGCACGCGTGCACGGCGACGGCGACGTGGCCCTCGAAGGCCACATCGAAGGCAACGTGTCGCTCGGCGGCAAGCTGACCGTTCACGAAGGCGGCGTCGTCAAGGGCGAGACCTCGGCGAGCGAGGTCGTCGTGGCCGGTGAGCTCGAAGGTCCCGTCCGCAGCGAGGGCGCGCTTCTCGTCTCCGCCTCCGGCAAGGTAAACGGCGTCGTCCGCGTCGCGTCGCTCGCGCTCGAAGATGGCGCGCGCTTCCACGGCGAGGTGCACGCCTCGTTCGATCTCCCGGCGGAGCTTGGGGAGAAGGCCCCCGCGGCTGCCCCCGGCGCTCGTCGCTAGTCCCGTCATTTTCGGCGCTTCGGCGCCTCACGCGTCTCAAGCAGAAGAAGAACAAGGAAGGTCACGATGAGCACGGTCATTGCCGCGGGCATCACCATCGAAGGCGAAATCACCTCGGACGAAGACCTCCAGGTCGGCGGCACCGTGCGCGGCAAGCTCTCGTCGAAAGACGCCGTCGCCATCGACGCGGGCGCCGTGGTCGAAGCCGACGTGCAGGCGTCGTCGCTCACCATCGGCGGTCACCTCGTCGGCAACAGCCAAGTCGCCGAGCGCGTCGATCTCCTCGCCGGCGCGCGCGTGATCGGCAACGTGAAGGCTGCACGCATCACGATCGCCGAGGGCGCCCAGTTCAAGGGCAACGTGGACATGGACGTCTGACGTCCACGGAGCAGACCATGGCCGAAGCCAGCATCATTGGCGCGGGAACGCGCATCCGCGGTCGAATCCACGGCGACGGCGACCTCACGGTCGACGGCTTCGTCGAGGGCGACGTGAAGGTCAGCGGTGAAGTACACGTCGGCGCCTCGGGCCTCGTGGCCTCGGCCGTCGAAGGCTCGCGCATCACGGTGCGTGGCGCCGTCCGCGGCGACCTCACGGCGACGGTGGCGGTGCACCTCGAAGAGGGCGCGCGCGTCGTCGGGGCCATTCGCGCCCCACGCGTCTCCGTCGCATCCGGTGCGCTCTACCGCGGCGTTCTCCATACGGCCGCGCCCGGTGAGGCGGTCCCGCCGATC
>CAIOHM010000292.1 GCA_903858055.1 uncultured delta proteobacterium | reverse complement strand
CGCGCGCGCGCGGGCTGCGCATCGACACCGACCTCCTCGCCCAGGAGCTCGGGTGCCCGGTCTTCCTCGCGGCGGCGGTCCACGGCGAAGGCGTCGAGAAGGCCGTCGCGATCGTGCGCGACCTTGGCCACGCGCCCCACGGCGCGCCTGCGCTGGCGAAGGTCGCGAGTCCCGTGCTCGCCGAGGCGATCACGCGCGTCGCCGCGGCGCTCCCGGCCGAAGTGCCCGTGCCGCGTGAGACCCTCGCCGAATGGCTGCTTTCGGGCGATCGCAGCGCGTCGCAGCGCCTCGAGTCCCTCGCCGGCCACGAAGCGTGCGAGCTCGCGCGTGAGCTCGCCGCCTCGGTGCAGCGTCGCGAGGGAGCGCCGTTCTTCGCGCTTCTCTCGCGTGACCGGCTGCAACGCGTGCAAGGCCTCGCACGGCGCGCGGTCTCGAAGGACGAAGCGTCGACGGGCGCCGCAACGACCACCTCGTCACGCGCAGCGAAAGCGCTCGCGGTCCTGGTGACCTCCGCTGCGGCGACGTTCGCGCTCGGCCATGCGCTCGCGGCCTTCGGCACGGACCCCGCGCCGCCGACAGACCCGCTCGCGGACCTCGGCTTCCTCGATTTCGTCGGAAAAACGCTCGCGGGAGAGCTCTCGTTCGCATCACCGCTCGCGCTCCTTTTCGGTGCGCTCGCGGGCATGCTCGCGCTTCGGGCGGTGCTTCGTGGCGCTCCCCCCGCAGCCACGCTTTGGAAGGCAGCTGGCGCGATCTTCTTCGGTCTCACCGCGTACGCGCTCGGCCACTTCGTCTTCGTGCTCGCCCGCCACCACGACGGCTTGCCGCCGATCTTTTTGGGCGGCGCCGTGGGCATCCTCGCGTTCGCACGCATGCTCGCCGGCGGGAGCGCGGCCGACGTCGAGCGAAGCCGCGAGCTCGGGCGCGCCACCACGGACCGATGGCGCGGGCTCCCAGCACTCGCGTTCGCCCTGTATTTTGCCTATCAGTTCGTCGGTGTGTTCGGCGCCGGGTCCGCGGTCGACGCGCTCGAGAACCGCTTCTTCGGCGGCGTGGTCGCCGAGCTCGGCACGCTCGCCCTCGGAGGTCCACAGGTCGCGCCGGGGGCCGCGCCAGGCACCGTCGTCTTGGGCACCGAACCCTCGGAGAGCGGCGCAACGACCGTTGTAGCCTACACGGTTTCGGCCGACGGCGAGCGACTCGAGCTTGCGCCGCAGGCCCGCATCGACGTGTACGAGGCTTCGGGCGCGCGGGGTCACCTCACGGGATCGGGGCGCGTCGAGGTGCCTGCCGCCATGGCCGCGCACGGCTTCGCCAAGGTGTGGGGCGGGTGGCTAAACCGCCTCGTGTTCGCAGGCGTTCACCTCGTCGGGAGCGACTTCCTCACGCGCTTCCTCGTGGGGCCCTACGGCCTCGTGACCATGGGCCTGACGTACGCAATCGCGATCGTGCTCCCGGTCGTGACCACGTTCTTCTTCGTCTTCTCCATGCTCGAGGACTCGGGCTACTTGCCGCGCCTCGCGGTCATGGCGAACCGCGGCTTGCGCACGCTCGGCCTCAACGGTCGCGCGGTGCTGCCGATGATCCTCGGCCTCGGCTGCGACACCATGGCCACGCTCACCGCGCGCATTCTCGAGACCAAGAAAGAGCGCCTCCTCGTCACCTTCTTGTTGGCGCTGGGCGTCCCGTGCTCGTCGCAGCTCTCCGTGGTCTTCGCCCTCATGCAACGCACCACGACGGCAGCAACGATCGTGTGGGTGAGCGTCGTCCTCTTCACGATCTTCGTCGTCGGCTACGTGGCCGCGCGCACGTTGCCTGGAGACCCGAGCGACTTCTTGATGGAGCTCCCGCCGCTGCGGTTGCCCAAAGCGGGCAACCTCGCGTCGAAAACCCTCGCGCGCATCGAGTGG
>CAIOHM010000291.1 GCA_903858055.1 uncultured delta proteobacterium | reverse complement strand
TTCCGCGGCGACCCGTCCGCGGCGCTCCTCGAGGTCTTGGACCCGGAGCAGAACAACACCTTCGCGGACCACTACCTCGAGATCCCGTACGACCTCTCGAACGTGATGTTCGTCGCCACGGCGAACGTCGCAGACCCGATCCCTGCGCCGCTCCGTGACCGCATGGAGATCCTGGAAATTCCAGGCTATACGCGTCGTGAGAAGCTCGCGATCGCGCGCCAGCACCTCATCCCGAAGCAGATCGAAGAGCACGGCATCACGCCGGAGCAGCTCCAGATCAACGACGACGCGGTGCAAGCGATCATCGAAGGCTATACGCGGGAAGCCGGCGTACGTACGCTCGAGCGTCAGATCGCGAGCGTCGTTCGCGGCATCGCCGTGAAGATCGCCGAAGGCGACACGACCCCGCGCGTCATCAAAGACGCCGAGGGCGTCGCGGAGCTCCTTGGCGCCGCGAAGTTCACGAGCGAGATGGCGGAGCGCACCGAAGAAGCGGGCGTCGCCACGGGCCTCGCGTGGACGAGCGTCGGCGGCGAGATCCTCTTCATCGAGGCCACGCGCATGTATGGCTCGGGCAAGCTCCAGCTCACCGGCCAGCTCGGCGACGTCATGAAGGAGTCCGCGCAGGCCGCGCTCTCCTACGTGCGCGCGAACGCCGAGAAGCTCGGGGTCGCGAAGGACTTCCTCGACAAGTCCGACATCCACATCCACATCCCGGCCGGCGCCATGCCGAAAGACGGCCCCTCGGCGGGTGTGACCATGTTCACGGCGCTCGTCTCGCTCCTCACGGGCATCCGTGTGCGCCACGACGTGGGCATGACGGGCGAGATCAGCCTCCGCGGCCGCGTGCTCCCCATCGGCGGCCTCAAGGAGAAGGTCCTCGCGGCGCACCGCGCGGGCATCAAGCGCATCATCCTCCCGGAGCGCAACAAGGCGGACCTCGACGAGATCCCCGCCGAGGTGAAGAACGAGCTCGAGTTCGTCCTCGCTTCGCGCATGGATCAGGTCCTCGAGGCGGCCCTCGATGGCAAGATCGAGCCGAAGGTCGATGCGGCCGCGGCCGTGCCCGCGAACTGAGACCTCGGCGCCCCCGCGCAAGGAACCCCAAGCCCGCTTCCTCTCACGAGGGGGCGGGTTTGTTCGTTTGCCATGCCTACGGCTGGGTCGACGTTGCCGCGTTGCGCCAGGGGGCCACGGTCGTGGCTCCGACGAAACGTTCGCGCCGAGCGGCGTCGAGCTTGAGCGCCCGTGAGGGGTGCGGTACGTCACGAGCGCCGCGTTTCCCCGCGGAATCCTCATTCGGAGTCCATGATGAAGAAGCCCGTTCGTGTTGCCGTGACCGGAGCCGCCGGTCAGATCGGATACGCCATCCTCTTCCGCATCGCCGCGGGTGAAATGCTCGGCAAGGACCAGCCGGTCATCCTCCAGCTCCTCGAGATTGCGGACGAGAAGGCGCAGAAGGCGCTGAAGGGCGTCATCATGGAGCTCGAGGACTGCGCGTTCCCGCTCCTCGCGGGCATCGAGGCGCACGCGGATCCGATGACCGCCTTCAAGGACACCGACTACGCCGTCCTCGTCGGCGCGCGTCCGCGCGGCCCGGGCATGGAGCGCAAGGACCTCCTCGCCGCCAACGCGCAGATCTTCACGGCGCAGGGCAAGGCCCTCGACGCGGTCGCGAGCCGCAACGTGAAGGTGCTCGTGGTCGGCAACCCCGCCAACACGAACGCGTACATCGCGATGAAGAGCGCGCCGAACCTCCCGGCGAAGAACTTCACGGCCATGCTCCGCCTCGACCACAACCGCGCCGCGAGCCAGATCGCCTCGAAGACCGGCAAGCCGGTCGCGTCGATCCAGAAGCTCGCCGTGTGGGGCAACCACTCGCCGACCATGTACGCGGACTACCGCTACGCGACCATCGACGGCCAGGGCGTGAAGGCGCTCATCAACGACGAAGAGTGGAACAAGAACACGTTCCTCCCGACCGT